>CAYLZG010000088.1:0-17924 GCA_964387985.1 uncultured Anaerolineales bacterium
AAGGGATAGAACCGGCTGGCCGTGTAAAAATGCAGTGCCAGACCAAGGCAGGCGCCGCTTACGGCAAACCAGGCATGCGAGCGCCGGTTGACCGCACGCCAGAACGCCGCGAAGGCCAGTGCGCCCAGGAACGGTGTGAAGACCCCTCGGATGCCGAAACGGGAGAAGTGCACGTGCCAGTAGGACGTGGCCAGGTAGAGTGATGCAATGAGCGGCAGGAACGACCAGGGCCACGACGCCGCGGATTCGCCCTTCTCGCCGGTGCTGCGCGACCAGGCAGCCAGCAACTCCCGGCCCAGCCAGTAGGTGGCCAGGGCGGTAAGAATTCCCGCAGCCACAGATGGCAGGCGCAGGGCAAGCGGCGCCACCCCAAGCAGGCGGAACATCCCGGCAACGATCCACATATGAAGGCCTTCGCGGCCGTAATTGGCCGGGAAGAAGACCGCCCCGCGGCCGGCAAGTACGTCGAGAGCATCCAGGCCGTCGGTCGCTTCATCTCCGAACAGTCCCGGCGGAATGCTGTTGATCTGCCACAGCCGGTACAGGCTCGCGACCAGCAGGATTACCGCAACGTGCAGCCAGGGATTGAAGAACCAGGAACGCGTTGATTTCATGGCGCTTAGCTCAGGAGCCAGTCACAGGTATCACGATTTCCTCGATCATGATCGCGTTGTCGGCAATCGGAAGGCCATCTTCGCCGGTGGCCGGAAGACGCTGGCCACTGACAGGATCATACATCCCCACAAACAGCCGGTAGCGGCCGGGTTGCGGCACTTGCAGGCTGTGCGGATCGATCACGACCTCAATCGGCAACCAGGTTTCGGTCGGCGCATCGCCGGCCGCAGGGATCGCGTCGGACTGGGTTGCGATGTCTCCTATTTCGTTCAATAAATGAACAAACACCTTATAGTGCCCGCTGACGCGGCCTGTAGCCTGCCAATAGAGGGTCAAATCCTGGCCGTTGCCCGGCCCTTCGGCCGCTGCCAGATCAAAGCCTTTGAGGGAGACGGCATCTCCGAACCGGATGTCCAGCCTGTGTGACATTCGGGGCAGACGATAGCTGCGGGGGCGTGCCTCGACTTGCGCGGCTGCCACGATTCTGGGCTCACCGAGCAGTTCACCGGTTGAGCCGGACAATGCCAGCTCGAGACGATAGCGCCCACCGGCCGCTGCCCGGTCGATGGCCAGCCGGTAACGTTCGCGGACGATCTGGCCCTCCTCCCAGTCCGGGCCATCCGGCGCCAGGGGGCTGAGAGGCTGCAGCTCCTGAAGTACGGGATTTGCGCGTCGATCGAGCAGCCGAATCCGAAGCTGCCTGGCTCTTACCGGTTTCTCCTCGACGCGCCACCAGAGGGAGAGCGTCCCCTCGTGTCCGACTCGCAAAGGCGCCGGCGTTATGTCCGAACCGAGAAGTTGCAGCCCGCCGCCCAGGGAGACGTCAATTTTCTCACCCATTTGCAGCGAGGCCGGGTCAGGCGCATTCGTGGCAGCTGCGATTGCGAGGGATGCCAGCGTCACGTCGGGGCCAGAAGGGGCCTCAACGGGAGTGCCTGTTGCTGCATCGTAGAGTCGCAGGGTCAGCTTGTATCCGCCGGGAGGCAGGTCGGAGGGAAGCAGTACACCCCGCAGATCGGTTGCCGGTTGGTCAGGCCGCCAGCTCTCTGTCGGTGCGAATCCATCCTGGGGGATGTAGTCGTCGGCCAGCCAGAGGCGGCCCGCTGCGTCCTGAAGCCGCAGGTTGAACTTGCGCGCGGGTGGGGTGGAGTGCACCTGCCAGGTGCTGGTCACGCGAAGGAGGTCCCCTGGCTGCGCCGGGATCGGGTCCCCGCCGCCCGCGATCGTTGTCTCGACGAGGGTCAACTCAGGACCGAAGGCCACGTTCGCCGGCTGCGCAGCCGTCTGCGCGCCGGCCAGGCCATAAAGGGTCAGGAGGATGCCGTTGTGATTGGAGGCAGGGGTTGGCCAGGCGTGACGAGCCAGCCAGGATTGCACCGGGCCCGGGTCGTGGAAGTAGAGCAGATCCCAGGCGCGTGCGTGGCCGTCCGTGGCCTCGGTTAGTGTCCCATGAACCTGTTCTTCATTCGCACCCTCGAGTCCCCGCAGATCATGGACCGGCGCGGAACCGCGATAGTAGTGGAGGAATACCTTCTGCGGGTCCGGTCCATCAATCAGAATGACATCTCCCGGCTGCTCGTGCTGTTCGATACGAACAGCCGCGGAGCGAAAATCCGGTTTGTGCAACGAAGTGTCTGTATAGTGGCGGTGGAGGCCCGCTCCACTGGCAGTCACCAGTCCGGCCAACAGCAGGCTGGGCAGCAGCAACGCTGGCGAGATGGCGCGGCGAGCGAATGCATCAGCCCGTCCGATCAGCGTACTGCCGGCAACGAGCATGAGCAGGGGAGCGCTCATGAAGATGGTGTATCGCTCGTGGAAGTCGGGCTGGCGGAGGGCCAGGGCCAGGGCTGCTGCCAGCGGGACGGCTGTGCTTAACGCAAGCAACAGGCCGGCCCTGCGGTCGCGTCGCCACCAACCCCAAAGCCCGATGAGCGCAAGCGCCAGGTAGCACCACGGCAGCCATGCGCGCCACGGCGCTGGCATGGCATCTCCGACGGTGTAGGCCGCCAGGTAGCGCCAGGGGAGCTGCCAGGGATCGACCGGGGGCCGCCAGCCGCTAAACCCGAAGATGCCCATCAGGCGCGGCAGCCACGGCAGGTAGAGCACGGCGACACCGGCCCCCGAGAGAAGCCAGCGCGCAAACCGGCGCCGGTCGCCGGTCCACCACAGGGAGACCAGGGCGTAGATCGTGTGCGACAGGGGCACGATAAAGCCGTAATGGTGGAGGTAGATGGTCGCCGCAGTCAACAAGGTATAGCCCAATGCGACCGGCCACCAACGAGCGTTTTTCCTCTCAGGCTCGCCGGCACGCCCAGGGCGCGCGCCTCCGAGCAGTTTCCACAGCAGCCATGTCGAGCCCAGCGCAGCTGCCAGCAGCCAGCTGTACATGCGGGCCTCTTGCGCATACCAGACCTGGAAGGGATTGACCGCCAGCAGGAGCGCGGCCACGAGACCTGCCCGCCTGGACCCCATATCTGCAGCCAGGCGATAGGCGAGTGCAACTGCCAACACGCTCGGCCAGAGGGAGAGGAAGCGGAGGGCGAAGTCGCTGGCGCCGGCCACGGGGAGCCAGAGTGCCAGCAGGACGAAGTATCCCGGCGCGTGTTCCACCGGCATCGTCTGCAGCATCTCGCCCAGCGGCAGGCTGGATCGAAGCAGGCTGATCCCTTCGTCGCTCCACAGGCTTTGGAAGTCCAGGTGGTAGACGCGCAGCAGGACAGCGAGCAGGAGGATGAGCACCAGGCCAGACGTTGCTGTGCTCTCCCGTTGCGCCCACGCGGACCGGCGGACTTTCGCTCCGCCATCAATGGTTGATGCTTTCATCTTGTCTTGAGAATCGACTGCCAGACCAGGCGATACTATGGCAGGATCACCTGGCCCAGCGGGATCGCTTGCTCCGGCACCGGTCTTCCCGCTTCATCTTGCGCGACCAGGCGCTGTCCGCTGACGGGATCGTACATGCCCACCAATAGCTGGTAACGGCCGGCAGCCGGAGATTTGAGCGTGTGACTGTCGATCACCACCTCCCCAGGCAGCCAGCGATCGGTGGCGTATCCTGCGGCAGGCGGCGCATCGGATTGAGCGACGATCTTGCCGGTGTCGTCGACGAGGTGCACGAAAACCGTGTAGGCGCCTCCTGGCGCCACCGCGGCCTGCCAAACCAGCTTCACCGTGAGCGGCGCGCCCGGTGTGAGCGGAATGTCAGTGCTCGAGCCAAGGAGGCGAACCTCCTCGCCGAGAAGAACCGATACAGGGTTGTCAACAGGGGGCACGTCGAACCGCCGCGTCGACGGGCCCAGGGTCAATTCGCCCAGTGAGATGCGCTGACCGGCAACCGTGGCGGCAAGCGAGTAGCTTCCCCCTGCCGCACCGGCCGGCAGGCGCAGCCGCAGCCGGCGACAGATGGCCTCATCCTGCTGCCACCGCGCGTCTGCAGGAAGGACTGTTCCCTGCCAAAGATTCGCGTCAGCCCCTGAGCCTTCGTTGTGGAGACTGATCACGAGCGGGTGATCAGCGGCAGCAGGGTCACCGCTCCAGTATAGTTCCAGCGCCAGGGGTGCGCCTGCCTGGAGTTCCTGCCCGGCAGCCTCGAAACCGAGCAGGGTCAGATCATCTTCCAGCGCCTGGTTGAGAAGCTCTTTGGGGTGCATCTCTGCCAGCGGTCGTGAGCTCAACGGAATGTGGACTTCTCCTGCGAGCGCAGTGTCCCCTCCGCCATCCGAGCGCGGCAGGCGCGCGCCCCCTGCTGCCAGGTCGTACCAGCCTACCAGAACGCGCACCGGTTGGTCATCGAGGCACGGCTCGACTTCCACGTAGAAGCGTTCGATGACCCGCTCGCCAACAGTCCAGGATGTGGTTGGATAGCTGGTGTCTCCAGGAATCCTATCAGCCTGGCCCACTCGCCGTCCCCCGGAATCGATCAGATGCAGCAGGGTGGTGAGGCTTTGGGGCATTGGGGAGTCAGCGCGCCAGAATAGGGTGACCGCACCGTTGCCTTCTTGCATGCCGAGCAGCGTGGGCCCGCCCGTGAACGCTACCTCCACCTGGCGCTGAGGCGCTAGCGTTGGCGGCAGCTCGCTCAGCGCAGCGGCACCAACCCGGACGACCTCCAGGAGGGGCTTGCCATAGCGATCCAGGATCTGCTGGCGAGAGGCGCCTGGCCATAGGGCGGCCAGGGAGGCCGCACGCTGGCCCTGCTCGGGAGGCAGGGCGTAGACTGCGTCGACGCCAGGGGCCGGCATCACGACCGTGTTGCTCGTGTCAAGCGGTTTAATGCTGCTGCCGGGCCGGAGGAACTCCACAGTGGCATGATCGGCCCATAGCTTCGATAGGTAGACCTGTCCTGTCTCAGCTATGTCCTGCAGCTGTGCCCACGCATCCAGCTTGTCCGCGTCGTAGGCATAATAGGCCTCAGGCGCGTTTGCAAACCGCACGAAGTAATCATAGAACGCCATGCCTCCACTGGCGACCAATATTAGTGCAGCCACGCCATAGCCGGCCGCGAGATGCCGGAGGCCGCCGGCCTCCGGCAGTGCTGACGGGCGCATCCGGCGGAGGAGGCTCGCGATGCTGTCCGCGATCCAGGTCAATCCGAGGCCAACGGCCGTGAACAGGGCCGGCAGTGCAGGAAGCGTGCGCGAGAAGTTGGGCGGGTCGTCGCTGAACACGGATGGCATCAGCATCAAGAGGGCCCACATGGCCAGCAGCGCGAGTGCGTCGCGATCCTCATCATCGCGGCGAAACAGGCGTCGTATCCAGATCACGACACCCACCCAGAACGGGATCGAGAGCAATGGATCGAAGACGGGACGGCCGGACAGGTTGTGAATCCAGGCGTGATCTCCCTCGATGCTGAACATGCCCAACACCGCCAGTCCATGTTGGAGCAGCGCCAGTATGGGTGCGCCGGCGCCCACGCGATCCGCGAAGACCGATACTTCGCTGGCATGACCCAGGAAGAAGTCCGGATGGCGGAGAAACTCCAGCCCCAGCGGGAGGAAGACAACGATGGCTGTGAGTGCCGTCAGGAGCAAACCGGGCAGTCGCCTGGCTGCAACCCGCTTGCCTGCGACGAGAAGCTGCCACACGCTGTAGCCGATGAGGACAAAGGGAATCAACCGGCCCGTTGGGTTCGCCCAGACACTGAGCCCGGCCAGAGCACCGCTGAGCGCAAAAGCCCAAAGGCTTCCCTTGCGCCACCCCAGCCAGAAGAAACCGCAGACGCCGCTGAAGATGACCGGCATCAGGATGACCCGGATGCCGTAGTGGCTGAAGTGGAGGTGCCAGAAGCTGATCGCCAGGGCCAGGCTGGCGAACGCGGCCACGCTGCGGCCAGCCCTCCGGGGTCCATTGCCCAACAGGCCCCGCAACAGCACATAGCTGGCTGCCACGGCCGTGATGCCGGCGAGCGCAGAAACCATGCGCAAATTGCGCAAGCTCAGCCCGACCACGGAAGCGACTGCAGCCTGGAGATAGGTGTAGAGGACTTCGCGGCCGCCATTGCGGGGCAGGAACAGAGGCCGGTCACCTGCCAACACATTGGCTGCATCCGAGGCGTTGTAGGCTTCATCGAACTGAAAGCCTGGGGGAACAACGCCAAGCCCATGGAAGCGCAGACTGGCTGCCAGCAGCACCAGGACCAGCAGGATGATCCAGTCTTGCTGCGACCAGCGGCCTGCGGATGGCCGCGAAGGGCCAGGAGAAGCACTCACCTCACCTCCGTCAGTGATGAGTGTTTTACGAGCATCGGGCATGCGCTCGCGCGTTCGACGCGAACAACTCAGCAAGTATCGATTATAACATAAGCGTTGTGGCTATCAGCACGGTACGGTCGCCTGAACGGTACAGGCGCCTGTACAATGAATTGGCAAACGCCGTCAGATGGAGTATACTCGAAACTGGAGTTCCACCTTACTTGAAGCAGAAACGATCCTCGAGCAGACACCTACGCGGCATTTTGCAGGTGGGCATCAGCGTCATCCTGCTGGTCGTCGCATTCCGGCAAGTGGAGTGGGGCGACCTGCGAAGTTCCCTGGCACAGATCAGTCTTCCCTGGTTAGCTGCGGCATGGGTGCTGTTTCTGGTCGGGGTCATCGTCAGGGCCGTCAGGTGGCAGGTGCTCCTGCAGTCGCTCGATGTGCACCGGCCGCTCCGAGACCTGGTGCTGTGGTATTTTGTGGGCGGTTTCTTCAACGTCCTGCTGCCGACTGGTTTCGGCGGCGATGCGGTGCGCGTGGTTGAGTTGTCACAGGATACGCAGCGGGTTGGCGCGGCTCTGAACAGCGTGGTCGTCGATCGTTATCTGGGCCTGGTGGCATTGTTGGCGATGGGCCTCGTGGCGGGTGCGTTGCGGCCGGACCTGGCGCCCGGACCCATACTTGGGCTGATTGGTCTGCTGCTTGCCGGCGGCATTTTGGCTGCCTGGCTATTGACCCGTCCTTGGTGGCGCAATTGGGCCCAGCGCGGCGGCCTGGCGACACGACTTCTGCGCATGTTGAAGCTTCCGGATGTGGCAGCCGGCCTGTCCAGCTACACCTCGGGATCGATTGTGCGGGCTTTCCTCGTGTCCATCATCTTCAACCTGCTGCAGATCTTCTGGAATGTTATGATTAGCGTGGGCCTGGGCCTGCGGCTGCCAATTGCACTTTACTTTGTGATCGTGCCGTTGACCGCGGCTGCGCTCCTGCTGCCGGCCTTTGGCGGTTTGGGGGTGCGGGAGCTATCGTATGTAACGCTTCTGGGGAGCGCCGGTGTGCCCCAGGCAACCGCGCTGGCCTTTTCGTTGAGCATCTACGCAATCACCGTGGCCACGGGGCTGCTCGGCGGAGTGCTTTACTTCGTTCAGGGCCTGCGCCGGACCCGCCGAAAGATATGACATGACGCCATTCCTTTCTGTTGTCATCCCTCTCTATAATGAGGCCGAGAATGTAGAGCCGCTGTACGGCGAGCTTTCCGCTGCGTTGGACCAGATCGGCCGGTCGTACGAGGTCATCGTCGTAGACGACGGAAGCACCGACGACAGCTTCGCCCGCTTGCGCGACATCCACCAGCGGGACTCCCGCTGGCGCATCATCCGGTTCAGACGTAATTTTGGCCAGGCGGCCGGCTTTGCGGCAGGATTCGCGGCCGCGCGCGGTGAGGTCGTGGTCACCTCGGACGCCGATCTGCAAAACGATCCACGGGACATCGGACGCCTGCTGGCCAGGCTGGATGAAGGGTACGACATCGTTAGCGGTTGGCGAACTGAGCGCAAAGAGCCGTTCCTAAGCCGTCGCCTCCCGTCGATGACGGCCAACCGGATGATTTCCGACACGACGGGTGTGGTCTTGCATGACTACGGTTGTTCGCTCAAGGCTTACCGGAGCGAGGTGGCCAAGAACGTCCGGCTGTACGGCGAGCTGCACCGGTTCATCCCGGCCCTTGCCAGTTGGATGGGCGTCAAGGTTGCCGAGGTGCCGGTCAACGATCGTAAGCGCCGGTTCGGCAAGAGCAAGTACGGAATCAGCCGCACGTTTCGGGTATTTCTTGATCTGATAACCGTGCGGTTCATGCTGAGCTACTCGACGCGGCCGCTCCATGTGTTTGGAGGGCTGGGGCTGGCGTCCGCAGGCGTTGGATCTCTGATCGGCCTCTACCTGACGGTTCTCAAATTCGGCTTCGGGCAGGACATCGGCACGCGGCCTCTGTTGTCGTTGGCTGTCCTGCTGGTAGTTCTCGGCGTGCAGCTGATGAGCATGGGCCTGCTGGCAGAGATGATCACGCGGACGTATCATGAAGCGCAGGACAAGCCGATCTATGTGATTCGCGAGCAACTGGACGGCACCGCGCCCGCTTCTCCGGCAGCGGAGCCCAGCACACTGGCAGGGACGGAATGAATCAGACTGCATCCGCTAGTACCTTTGAGCACCCGGTCCTCGTGACCGGAGCTGCGGGTTTCATTGGCTCACACCTGTGCGAGGCACTGCTGGCGCGCGGTCGCCGGGTGGTAGGGGTCGACTGTTTCACCGACTACTACAATCGTGCGGCGAAAGAGAGCAACCTGAGCGTGGCCTTGGCACATCCGCGGTTCCGCCTGGCCGAGGCCGACCTGGTCGATGCCGACCTTCCGCGCCTGCTGGATGGGGTGGGGCTGATCTATCACCTGGCAGGCCAGCCGGGCGTCCGTGGCAGCTGGGGGAGCCAGTTCGAAGTCTACGTGCGCAACAACATCCTGGCCACCCAGCGCCTCCTCGAGGCGAGCTGGGCC
The DNA here is from genome assembly GCA_964387985.1 of uncultured Anaerolineales bacterium. Lineage (GTDB taxonomy): Bacteria > Chloroflexota > Anaerolineae > CG2-30-64-16 > CG2-30-64-16 > JALOOB01. The sequence continues at coordinate 8,861 of CAYLZG010000088.1, forward strand.
GCGGGCAACATCCCGCTCGTATATGCTTCTTCGTCGTCGGTCTACGGCAACCGGCCGGAGATGCCGCTGAAGGAGTCTGCCGCGCCCGCGCCGATCAGCCCCTACGGCGTCACGAAACTGGCTGCCGAGCACCTCTGCCGGCTTTACAACGATGTCTATGGCCTTCCAACGCTGTCCCTGCGGTTGTTCACAGTCTACGGTCCGCGGCAACGCCCGGATATGGCGTTCCGGCGGTTCTTGAAGGCGGCCGCGGCGGGGCAAGAGATCGAGCTCTACGGCGATGGCACGCAGACGCGGGATTTCACGTATGTTGCCGATGTGGTGCGGGCTTTCTTGCTCGCAGGCGATAAGTGCCTGGCGCGCGACACGGCAGTTCAGGTCGTCAACGTCGCCGGCGGCACGCGCGCATCGGTGAATGAGGTGCTGGACGGCATTGCGGCGCTCGCTGGCGGCAGCCTGATGGTGCGCCGTATGCCGGCGCAGCCCGGCGATGTGCGCGATACGTGGGCTGACACGAGGATCGCCGCAACAGCGCTGGGGTTTAGTCCGGAAATCAGCCTCATGGCAGGTTTGGAACGCCAGTGGCAGGCACTCCTTTCAACATGATGACCCAGACAAAGCGCACCTGGACGGGACGCGCGACCTGGTTAGTGCTCGTCCTGTTCGTGGTGCTGGCGCTGATCCTGACGTGGCCGCTTGCGGCCCATCTGAGCACGAAGCTGCCGGGCACAGCCACGTGGGCGTTCGACGAGTCGACCTTCGTCTGGAACATCTGGTATTTCAAGCATGCGCTGCTCGACCTGCACAGCAGCCCCCTTCACAGTGACCTGATCTGGCATCCGCTCGGCATTGACCTGGTCCTCTACACCTACAACTTCTTCAACGCACTCGTTGGCATGCCGCTACTGCTGGCCTTCAACGCGGTTGCGGCCAGCAATATCACCGTGCTCCTGGCGAGCGTGCTGAGCGGCGTGGGAGCCTATCTCCTGGCTCTTCACGTGTTGCGCGGCGCGCTCCCTGGCGCGGTCGCGAGCCATCTGAGGGCGGGCGCAGTGCTGGCAGGTGTCATCTATGCGTTTGCCTCCAACAGGGCGGTCTATGCAGCACTCGGTCACTACGACATGGTCACCACGCAGTGGCTACCGTTCTACGCGCTGTATTTCCTGAGGACCTTGCACCGTCCCAATCTCAAGAATGCGGTGCTTGCCGGACTCTTCTTCGCCCTTGCCGCGCTCGCAGAGATGATCTTCGCCTCGTTCCTCGCGCTGCTGTCGCTGATCCTGCTGCTGGCATCCTGGCGGGGTCTGCAGCAGCGCGGGCGGTCACTTGTGATGGTGGGAGCGGCTGCCCTGGTCGCGATCGCGATCTGGTCACCGGCCCTTGTGCCTATCGTTCGGGAGTTCACGGGCGGCGACTATGCCCTCGAAGGCTGGGGAGAGAGCATCAAGCTCAGTGCGGATGTAGCCGGCCTCGTCACCCCGACGAACCTGAATCCACTGTTGGGGGGCAATGAGGCCAGCGGCCAGAACTGGCAGGACGCTCTGCGCGCGGTGGAAAAGGGCGAAGGACGCTTCGGGGATATCAATACGGTGTTCCTTGGCTGGATGACGCTGGCGCTGGCCCTGACCGGCGCACTCCTGGCACGGAGGCGATTGGCCGCGTGGATCTGGTCGGCCTTGATTTTCGGCCTTTTTGTTCTCGGTCCGCTTCTCCAGGTCTATGGGCGCTATCGCTTCAGCGCGGACGGCCTCCTTCCGGAAGGGGTGACCTTCCCCTTGCCGTTCGCTCTTCTCCACTTCATCCCATTCGTGAATGCTAACCGCGCGCCAAACCGTTTCAGCGTGCTCCTGATGCTGGCGCTCGCAATTCTTGCAGCCTATGGGGTCGCGTGGTTCGTGGCGAAGGTGACGACCGGCCGCCGGCATTCCGGAGCGGTCCGGACGAGTGCCGTCTCTGCGGCATCCCCGTCTGTGGTCCTGTCCGTTCTCCTGGCCGGCCTGGTCATCCTGGAACACCTGGCGGTGCCACTGCCGATGACTGACGCACGAATTCCCGAGGTGTACCACAGTATCGCCGCGGAAGAGGGCGACTTTGCGATCATACAGTTGCCTTTGGGCTGGCGAAACAGCTTCGGGGTTCTGGGCAGCGAGCAGACCAATCTGCAGTACTTCCAGACCGGGCACGCCAAGCGCATGATCGGCGGCAATATCAGCCGCGCTCCCGCTTTCAAGATGGCCTATTTTGACCGCCTTCCACTCTTTAAGGCGGTCACCGATCTGGAGATGTATCGGGATGTGTCGCCAGACCTGGATGCTGCTGCGCGGGCCCAGGCAGGAGATCTGATGACCCTTTACAATGTGCGCTACCTGGTGACGACGCCACCGATACCGGGCAGGTATCCTTATCAGGACACCTGGCAGCGCACCGAGCAGTACGTGTTGGATGTCTTGCCTCTCGAAGCGCAGCCAGTATGGGAAGCGGATGGCTACCGGGTGTATCGTGTGGTGCAGCCGCCCGTGTCCTTCCCCCTCCGCCTGGATCTGGGCATGGCAGGGAACGAGCCTTACCTCGGGGAAGGGTGGGATGTCCGAAGCGATGAGCAACCCTATGGGGCGACCGCGAACTGGGCCACAGCTGAGGTCGCCCAACTGTTTGTTCCCCTCGACACGCAACTAGACATAACACTGAGACTGGCGTTGGCGCCACTGGCTTATGACGGCGCAGGCCAGGCTCTATCCGTCAGATTCAATGATGAAACCGTGTTGAGCGGCCGCGAGCTTGCGCCGGGCTGGCAGACGGTGGAGATGCGCGTGCCGGCTGCAGCCACCCGGCAAGGGACGAATCGCGTGCAGCTCGAATTTGCATGGTCAGCCAGCCCTCGGCAGGTCTTCCCTGATCCCGCCAGCCGCGCGTTGATCGGAGCCACCGGCGTGCAAAGCCCTATCAATCTCGAAGTCCACGGTTTCAGCGAGGCGTTCGTGACCTCGACCGGCGCGGATGGCGCGACAACCGATGCATCGGCCGGGCGCCAGGGCTACAATGTTGCGGTGTTCGATGAGAAGAGCGGCGAGCTGCTGGACAAGCGCGGCTTTGACACGGCAGCCAACATCTATGAAGCGGATGCGCTTGCATCCTATCTCGACACAGTGCCTGTCGGACGCATTGTTGTGCTGGCGACCAAGGGAAACGGGACCGATAACCTGACTCCCGATGCGGTGGCAGCGATCGCGCGTTTGGGCTCAAAGGCTGCGGGTGCGGCGGATCTCGCGGGCCAGGCCCATGCCCTTGTGGGCATCCAGGGCGCTGCCCCGGGAACGGCCGCTGAGGTCATTGCGCCAGATGCATACCTGCGCGTGGCGGGCGATTTCCGCAGGCTCGCGGCTGCGGTGGACTGGGTGGAGCTGGACAGGTGAGACCCGCGCGGCGAGCCATCGTTGCTGACATAGCGGTCGCAGCGTTCGCCGGTCTTCTGGCCCTGGCAGTCTACATCCGCTCATTGGCGCCCGGCCTGCTTTGGGGCGACAGCGCCGAGTTTCAGTTTGCCGCCTGGCTGGGTGGTTTTGCGCATCCGACCGGTTATCCTCTTTATCTCATTCTGGGCTGGCTGTGGTCGCACATCTTCCCGTTCGGCGAGCCGGCCTACCGCATGAATCTCTTTTCGGCACTTTGGGGTGGGGCAGCGGTTGCGCTTCTCTCCCTGCTCGTGATGCGCTCGCTCCGGTTTGTCGACCGGAGCGCGGGCGCCGGTCCGACGCGGTTGGTGGGGTTTGGCGCTGCGCTGGCTTTCACTTTCACGCCCACGTTTTGGTCTCAGGCGGTCATCGCGGAAGTCTATACCCTTCATGCCGTCTTCGTCACGGCGATCCTGCTTGCAATGATTGCGTGGGCGGAGCGGGTTTTCAGTACAGACTATGGACGTGCGGCGCGGCAGATGTTCTTTGCTGCCCTGCTGTTCGGATTCAGCCTGACCCACCATCGCGCCACGATTCTCTTGATCCCCGCCATCCTCCTGTTCATGTTCGCCATCCTTCGCCGCGCAGGCGGTTATCCGCGGCCGGCGCCGCGCCAGGTTCTGTCTCTGGGGGCGGCCGTTTTGGCGCCGCTATTGATCTACCTCGTAATTCCCCTGCGGGCCCCTCACGTCCCGTACTATCGTATCGAGTTGGCGCCGGGCCAGTTTAAGCCGCTTTACGACTCGACGGTGACGGGCTTCCTGGCCCACGTCAGTGGGAGCGTGTTCAGTACCTCGCTGGTCGCGCCGCAGCCCGGTTCGCTGGACATCGGCGGCCTGGTGGCGCGTTTCAGTGCTGAATTGGGCCCGAGCGGCCTGATCCTCGGACTTGTGGGGCTCGGCTGGCTCGTTTTCCGCGGCATGACCGGTCCCCAGCGCAGGGCATGGCCCCTGGTCGGGCTGACCGGCGTGTTCTTTCTCGCTCAGATTACGTTCAACCTGTTTTATGCCATCGGCGATATTCGTGTGTTCTATATCCCGGCATACCTGGTGTGGACCCTGTGGATGGGTGCCGGCGCATGGGCGCTCGGGCGAGCCGTCATCTCTCTGATCGAGGGTCCCGGCAATGCCAGGCGGCGCACAGCTCTCTTTGCCGGCTCCGGCGTCGCCTTGGCGCTGCTGCTTTCGCTCACCTATCGATCGGCCGTCGTGCATTGGCCGGAGGCGCAGGCCGCGAACGACGACTCGGCGCAGCGGGCCTGGGACGCACTGCTTGCCGCTTCCCTTCCCCAGAATGCAATCCTGGTCAGCAACGACCGGGATGAGATGGCGCCACTGTGGTATGTTCAGTATGTGCAGGGCGCGCGCCAGGATTTGACCGGACTGTTCCCGCGGCTCAGGGAAGGCTCGTCGTGGACGACCGTGGCGCGCGTAACCGACCTGGCATTGGCGACCGGAAGGCCTGTCTACCTGGTCAAGCCCATGCCGGGCCTGGACATCAAATACGAGCTGGAGCCGCTTGAGGGAGAGCTGGCGGGGCCGCTGGGACCGCCGGTCGCCGTGCACCCCCTATCCCGGATCGAGCCCGATCGGGCGGTCGATCTGACCTATGGGGATTCGGTGCGTCTCGTGGGCTACGACTTGCGGCCTGCGATGCCAACGCCGGGCCAGTCGCTTCAGGCAGTGCTCTACTGGGAGCCGTTGAAGCCCATGGGCGCGGACTGGACGACCTTCGTACAGATCCTTGACGCCGCAGGCAACAAGCTAGGTCAAAGCGACCACCGCCCGGGGGGTGACTTCCATCCCAGCAGCCTGTGGGCGCCCGGTGAACGCCTGGCCGACAGTCACATCATTGACTTGGGGGCTGAGCCGGGACCAGGCCCATACCGTCTTGTGGCTGGTCTCTACGTCCAGTCAGGGGATGTGCTGCGCCATCTGGGTGAGCCCCAGATAATCGGCGAGATAGATGCGGTCCTTGAGCACTGAACCCCTTGCACGCCATTTGTGTGCTGTGCTATACTCGTGACACGACGTGCCAGGGCCGGTGGCGGCACGTGGGTGCGCATTTGCCCGTGTGAAAGCACATTGAAGTTGCGATAAGGAGGCTACGGGATGAAGTTCGTTGTTTGCGCAAAACTGACGCCCGACTCGGAGCAACTGGCCGACGTGAATATCGAGGCCGTCGGCACCGAGGATCTGGGTGTCACCATGGTCTTAAACCCATGGGATGAGTTCGCGGTCGAAGAAGCCCTGCAACTCCAGGAGCGCTACGACGGCGAGGCCGCAGTCATCACGATGGGCGGAGAGGGTTCGCTCGAAGCCCTAAAACGCGCAGTTGCGATGGGCATTGACGATGCCATTCTGCTTTCAGACGATCTCTTCCAAGGCAGCGACGCATGGGGCACGGCACACGTCCTCGCACAGGCCATCAGGAAACTTGGTGAATGCACCCTGATCCTCGTCGGCAAGCAGTCGGTGGACGGCAACGGTGGGCTGGTCGGTCCCGGAGTGGCAGCCCAATTGGGCATTCCCTTCGTGTCGAACGTCAACAAGATCATCGACCTCACGGAAGATAGTGCAACCGTGTTGCGCAACCTCGACGAAGGCATCCAGACTGTCAAGGTGACCGTACCTGCAGTTCTGGCAATGAGCACCGAAATCAACGAGCCCCGGTACCCGAATTTTATGGGCATCCGCAAGGCGTCGCGCATGAAGTTCCCATCGTTGGGCGCAGGAGACCTCCCCGGGCTGAATGAGAATCGTCTTGGTTCCGGTGCTGCCCAGGTGAAGTGGAACGACCTGCGACGGCCGCCGGCGCGCGCTGGCAAGGTCGAGTTTATCCAGGGCGGTTCACCTGCGGAGCAGGCCGCGATCCTGGTCGACAAGCTGATCGCCGACAAGGTGATTTGAGGACGAGGAGAGGACTGACCCATGAGCATTCTCGTTTACGTCGATCAATACCAGGGAATAGCGAAGCCTGTCTCCTGGGAAATGTTAGGCAAGGCTCGCGAGCTGGGCTCAGGCGAGACTGTTGCGGCGCTGGTCATCGGTCACAATATCGAAGCAGTTGGACGCGAGGCGGTCACTTATGGCGCCGACAAGGTCCTGCTGGCTGATGGCCCGGAGTTCGATCGCTACCGCAGTGGCGCGTTTGCTGCCGCACTGAGTGCGGCGATCGTTGCGGTCAACCCCCGTATCATCCTCGCGCCTGCGACCACTGGTGCGCGAGACGTGGCTGCGCTGGCTGCGGCGAAACACAACATCGGCATGGCCGCCGAGGTGACCTCTGTGACCGTTGATGGGGCAGGCAAGCTGGTTGCCGAACGCCCGATATTTGCCGGCAACATCACTGCAACTGTCACTTTCGCGAGTGAAGCGCAGATGGCCACCGTCCGCGTGCGCAGCTTCCCGATGCCAGCCCCTGATCCGGGTCGCAGTGGTGAGATAATCCCCTTGAAGGTCGACCTCGCAGGCGCTGCGGCGGGCGAGGAGATCATCGGTTTCGAGGGAATGGAAGTCGGCGAGCTTGACGTGCAGAACGCTGACATTATTGTAGCCGGTGGCCGCGGCGTCAAGGGACCTGAGGGCTTTGAACCGGTGCGACGGCTGGCGGATGTTCTGGGTGGCGCCGTTGGGGCAACGCGCGCAGCGGTGGATGCGGACTGGATTCCCTACGTACACCAGATCGGCCAGACCGGTAAGACGGTGCGGCCAGATCTGTATATCGCAGCCGGCATTTCGGGTGCCATCCAGCATATCGCGGGGATCAGCGGGTCCAAGATTGTCGTCGCGATCAACAAGGACAAGGATGCGCCGATCTTCAGCGTGGCCCGGTATGGCATCGTCGGTGATCTGTTCGACGTGCTGCCAGCCCTGGAGAAGACTTTCAAAGAGAAACTGGGCAAGTAGAGGCGGATGTAAATACATTTGGGCGCACGTTGACAGTCTCACAGCCCATCGTTTATAATCGTTTTTTACAGGCGTAGTTGATTTGTATTGGCGCGAGTGGCACTTGACTTCTCGCGCCTTTAACGCGCTAGACCCATGTGGTCATCAGTGAGGATCGGAGGCCGGCTGGCCACCCGAATCGGGTATCTGTAGGCCAGCCGTCCTATCTTTTGTCGACTTGAGCGCCGCACCTGCGTGCAGATGCGCCTACGCTCAAGAACTGCCATAATTAATCCAGCGTTTCGGAGGTTCCTTCCTATGTCTACTTCTCTACCACCGACCAAGCCACCGGCTGAGGTCCACCCGATGCAGGCCCTGCTCGACCAGGGTGGGTATGATATGCCGCAGCGAGGCGACATTCGCGAGGGCACGATCATATCGGTCAGCCCACAGGAGGTCGTAATCGACCTGGGTCTGAAACGAGAGGCGATCGTTCCGGCCAATGACCTGTCGCGGCTGGATAAGTCCACCCTCGCGGAACTCCAGGAAGGCTCGACCTGGCCGGTCTATATCCTGCAACCGTCGGATCGGGAAGGAAACCTTATCGTTTCATTGTCGCGCGCGCTTCAGGAGAAGGATTGGCTGATCGCGCAGGAGAAGATGGACAACAACGAAATGTTCGAGGCGACGGTTAGCGGTCACAACGCTGGAGGCCTCGAGGTCATCTTCGGCAAGCTGCGTGGATTTGTACCGGCCTCCCACCTGTCGTCACTCCCGCGCGAAATGTCGCCTGAGGAGCGCAAGGCGCAATTGGCGACCTACGTCGGGAAGACAATCCCGGTCAAAATCGTCGAGGTGGACCGCAAGCGTCGCCGCCTGATCATGTCCGAGCGCGCGGCACGCCGTCGCTGGCAGCGCGAGCATCGCAAGCAGCTGCTGGATGACATCCAGGTGGGTGAGATCCGGCAAGGCGCAGTGCGCAGCCTGTCGGAGTTTGGCGCATTCGTGGACCTGGGTGGGGCCGATGGCCTGGTGCACATTTCGGAGCTGGCCTGGTTCCCGGTCGCACATCCCAGCGAAGTGCTGAAGGTCGGGCAGGTCGTAGATGTCAAGGTGCTTCGGATCGACAAGCAGCGCGAGCGTGTGGGTTTGAGCCTGAAGCGCGTTCAGCCCGATCCGTGGAGCCATATCGATGAACTCTACGAGCCGAACCAGTTGGTTGAGGCCGTAGTCACACGAGTGACGGACTTCGGCGCGTTTGTGCGGCTGCGCAGTGGCGTCGAGGGGTTGCTGCATGTCTCTGAGATGGCAGATATCCGTCCGGATCACCCGCAGAGCCTCGTTTCGCCGGGCGACCTGCTCTTGCTGCGCGTGTTGCGCATCGAGCCGGACCGCCGCCGTATCGGTTTGAGCCTTCGCCAGGTCTCCGAGACGGAATGGTCCGAATGGGCAGCGACCTACCGGGAGAAGCACGCGGCGGCCGAGGCTGAGGCAGCGGCCGAAGAGGCTGAGGGCGCGGTTGAGACTGTCGCTGAAGAGGTCGAGGCTGGGGTCGAAGGCGTCGTTGAGGAGGCTGAAGCCGTGGCTGAGACCGTGACTGAAGAGGTCGAGGGCGTCGCTGAAGAGGCTGAAGCCGTGGCTAAGACTGTCGCCGAAGAGGTCGAGGCCAAGGTCGAAGGCGTCGTTGAGGAGGCTGAAGCCGTGGCTGAGACCGTGACTGAAGAG
>CAYLZG010000089.1:0-17891 GCA_964387985.1 uncultured Anaerolineales bacterium
ACTTCCGGCAGGGTCACCTCAACGTCCGGCACCTCAACCTCGGGGAGGCGGACTTCCGGGAGTTCGACTTCCGGCAGGGTTACCTCAACGTCCGGCACCTCGACCTCGGGGAGACGCACTTCCGGGAATTCGACTTCGGGGATGCGGACTTCCGGAAGCTCAACTTCCGGCAGGGTCACCTCAACGTCCGGCACCTCAACCTCGGGGAGGCGGACTTCCGGGAGTTCGACCACAGGGAGGGTTACCTCCACCTCCGGCACCTCGACCTCTGGCAACCGGACCTCCGGGAGTTCGACCACCGGGAGGGCCACCTCGACATCCGGCACCTCGACCTCGGGGATGCGCACTTCCGGGAGTTCGACCACCGGGAGGGTAACCTCAACGTCCGGCACTTCAACCTCGGGGAGACGGACTTCCGGGAGTTCGACTTCTGGGATGCGGACTTCCGGGAGTTCGACTTCCGGCAGGGTCACCTCAACGTCCGGCACCTCAACCTCGGGGAGGCGGACTTCCGGGAGTTCGAATTCCGGAAGGGTCACCTCGACGTCCGGCACCCCAACCTCGGGGATGCGCACTTCCGGGAGTTCGACCTCGGCGAGCGCCACTTCGACGTCGGGGACCTCGACTTCGGGCACGCGGATCTCCGGGAGTTCGACCTCCGGCAGGGTCACCTCGACGTCCGCAACCTCGATCTCAGGCAGCCGGGCTTCCGGCAGGGTCACCTCAACATCCGGCAATTCGACTTCTGGTAGTTCAACTTCGGGCAGCTCAACTTCTGGTAGCACAACTTCCGGAGCCTCGATCTCAGGCAACACTGCCTCAACCTCTGCCAGTTCAACGAACTCGGGCGCCTCCAGCTCGGCATGCAACGGTTTGGTCTCGAAGACCTGATCTGCGGCTCCTGCGGCTGCAGCCGCAGGAGCAACTACCTCGACGATTTTCGGTTCAGGCGATACGACAACTGTCTCCGCGGTTGCCACGTGGGCCGCCTTCGGCCGCATGGCTTCCAGCCTGCGCGTCTGCTCAGCCTGCGCCAGGTTATCGTCGATCCTGGCCAGGAAAAAGAGCATGAGTCCAAACACCAACAGACTCAGCGCCCCGAGGATCGCGCCTCCAGCCAGCGGGATAACCAGCCACGCATTCGAACCCGGGCCCCAACCTGAACCGAAGCCGCGCCCGCCCAGCCACGCCCCCGCCACAATGGCCAGCACAAGGTACACCAATGCCACGATCAGGATCAGGACCGCGACGGCCCGTAACAAGCGATGTCCCTGCATATCAACCGCCTTTCTTTTCTCCCTGAGAGCTGCGCTACAAAATCCGGAACCCTGCCTACCAACATATTGTATCACATTTTAATCACAAGTGCATCTATCTTTCAAGTGAGATTTCATGCTATACTCTTTCGAGTCGGTAGGCAAGTATAGCGTGTTCAAGGGAGCCAGCATTGACCGGTCACTCACACTCTCCATATCTCGAAGATATCCCCCTGTCCCAGGCACTTGAGCGGTGGTGGGCAGCGCTTGAGGATGTCACTCTGGCGCGGCTCATGCCGGGCGAAGTCGTTTCCCTGGAAGAGGCCGCAGGACGGGTAACCGCCGAGCCAGTCTGGGCCTCGATCTCGTCGCCTCACTATCATGCTGCGGCTATGGACGGCTATGCCGTTTTGGCAGAACGCACGCGTGGCGCCAGCGAGACCAGGCCGGTGCACCTTAACGTCGGAAGCCATGCTTTCTATGTCGACACCGGAGATCCACTGCCTTCCGGTGCCAATGCTGTGATCATGATCGAAGATGTGCAGCTCAGTGAAGGTGACTCTGGCAAGCAGATCGAGATCCTTGCCCCCACCGCGCCCTGGCAGCACGTGCGGCCGATGGGCGAGGATATGGTGGCGACTGAGCTGATCCTTCCCGCCAACCACGTGTTGCGGCCCCAGGATCTTGGCGCTGCAGCCGGATCGGGCCATGCATCCCTCACTGTACGCCGCCGGCCGCGCGTGGCGATCTTGCCGACCGGCACCGAGTTGGTCGCTCCTGGCGCCACTTTGCATCCCGGCGATATCATCGAATATAACTCACTCATGTTGGGCGCCATGGTGCGTGATTGGGGCGGCGAAGTGACACGTCTGCCCATGCTGCCCGACGATTACGATGCTATCCGGCGCCAGGTGTTGGAGGCGGCCCGTGCTCATGACCTGGTGATCGTGAACGCAGGCTCGTCCGCCGGATCAGAGGATTTTACCGCGCGGATCGTTCAGGAGCTTGGCCAGCTCCTGGTGCATGGCATCGCGATCCGGCCTGGCCACCCCGTGATCCTGGGCATCATTCGTATCCCGGGGGATGACGAGCCTGCAGGCGGGCCGGATGAGCGCTGGAAGCCCGTGATCGGGCTGCCGGGATACCCGGTCAGCGCGGCCATGACTTGTGAGCTGCTGGTGAAGCCGACTCTTGCACGCTGGCTTGGCCGGCCCGTTGAAGAACGCCCCACACTGGAGGCCTCGCTGACTCGCAAGGTAGTCAGCCCGGAAGGCGAGGAGGAGTATCTCCGCGTGACGGTTGGACAGGTCGGCGATCGAGTTGTTGCGACGCCACTGCCCGGCGGTTCAGGAGTCCTGATGTCATTGGTGCGCGCTGATGGATTGGTGCGCATCCCGCGCGGCGTGCAGGGTTTCGAACCGGGTGCGATAATCACCGTGAATTTGCTGAAACCGCCTGGGAATGTCCGGCGTTCGGTCGTCGCCATCGGCAGCCACGATCTGACGCTGGATCTCCTTGCTGATGAGCTTGGGCAGCGTTTTCCCGGCAGGGTCCTGTCGTCTGCGAACGTGGGCAGCCTAGGCGGACTGCTCGCACTTAGTCGCGGAGAGGCCCACTTCGCTGGCTCGCATCTGCTGGACGAGGAGACCGGAACGTACAATGTCTCCTACATCCAACGCGTGTTAGCGGGTACGAAAGTGATCTTGCTCGGCTTCGTCCAGCGGCAGCAAGGACTGATTGTGCCCAGGAGAAACCCAAAAGGCATCCGCTCCCTGGCAGATCTGACCCGGCCCGATGTCATCTTCATCAACCGGCAGCGTGGAGCCGGCACTCGCGTGTTGCTGGATTTCCGCTTGCGGCAATTGGGAATAAGCGCGCCGGCTATTCAAGGTTACGACCGGCAGGAGTTCACCCACCTGGCCGTGGCAGCGGCCGTAGCGTCGGGCGCAGCAGATTGTGGTTTGGGCATCCTGGCCGCGGCGCGCGCGCTCGGACTCGACTTCATTCCCATGGACCAGGAGCAATATGACCTGGTCATTCCGGTTTGGGCTTATGAGAGCGGTGTGCTCGAGCCGGTGCTGTCCATCATTCGCGACCCTGCGTTTGCCAGGCGTGTCGATGCACTTGGCGGATATGCTACTCCACACATCGGGCAGGTATTGGCAGAGTTAGGGTAACGATATGGGGGAGGCGCTGCAATTTCCGAAGTTTCCAAAGCCGGCTGTCAAGGTACTGTTGTGGGAAGGGCCGGGCCGGCCGGCCGAGGATAGTATACGGGAGCGCTTAGCCGCCGAGGGGTATGGCGTCGTCAAGTGGCGCATTGAGCCGGCGACAGGCTACCCGCCGCACGCGCACATTTATCCTGAAACGATGTGGGTAGTTGAAGGCAGCCTGACGGTCGTGTTGCCAGCAGATGCGCGACTGATCGAATTGCTGCCTGGTGACCGCATCGAGATGCCACAGGGACTTCTGCACGGCATCATGGCCGGAGCGGATGGCGCGGCCTATCTCCTCGCTACGAAGTAGCCCGGTATCCGGACTGCCTGGCCAGGCAGGCGCGCTACGATAAATCAGCTCGACCGTCAGTTATAGTGGGGTAGCTTCTGTGCTTTCGCGACCCAGCCGCTGACCATCGCCAGTGCCGGCACACGGCCGACGATTTTCTGCGCCTGGTTGACCTGCTCGAACCGCGTGTGCAGCTCATCGGGCGCCTTGATTGCAAGATCACTCAGTGAGTGTATGCCCGCTGCCTCCAGAAGCATCGTGTAGGTTACGCCGACGCCCCGAATTCGCGCCAGGTGCGCCCGGTGCACCAGGCGATGCAGCGTCTCGAAGTCCACTTCAACTTCTTCCGCAAATGACTGCACGTCCGTCCGAGTCTTGCAGCGTTTCAGCAGATCTTCCGAGTCTTTGATTCCCCTGGTCTTCAGTTTCGATTCGAGGTCGCTCTCGACGCCATGAAGCTTAGACATTACAACCGGCATGCTTCCTCCCTCCGCGCACAACCACTAGCTCTACTGTGAATAATTGTACGGCACAGGGATTACGACATGCATTACAGAGCATGATGCCACGGCGCCGGCGGCTAGGTTATGCCAATAGCCATCGGGAAAGTTGCGGCGAACGTGGCGCCTACACCGGCTCGGCTTTCCAGGGAGATGTGGCCACCGTGCAGCTCGACCAGTGATTGCGCGATATAGAGACCAAGCCCGGTGCCCGGTATGCCGGTGATTTGTGCGCTGGTGCCGCGGAAGAAGGGTCGGAACAGAAGGCTTTGATCTTCGGCTGGAACCCCGTCGCCCTCATCTGTAACTGCAACGCACAGAAAGCCGGGCTCCGCGTCGGCCTCCTGGAGGTTTACGGTGATCGTCGTGCCCGCGGGCGCATACTTGCTGGCATTGCTGATGAGGTTGCTGACGACCTGGATAGTGCGCTGGGGATCGACCAGAGCCGGCGGAATGTCGTCGGGAGCGATAAGATGGATCTGCTGTGAACGCGCGTCGAGCTGCGGCTTCTGTTCGACAGTGACCTCCGCAAGAAGCGCTCTCAGATTGACGGTCTGCAGCGACAGCTGGAGTCGGCCTGATTCGATGCGAGCCACATCGAGAAGGTCACGCGTGATTCGCAGAAGCCGCTGTGTGCTGGCATCGATCGTGGATAGGTATTCGGTCTGCGCTGCGTTGAGCGGGCCGGCGTCCCCGTCGAGCAGCATCTCAACATAGCCTGTGATTGAGGCGAGCGGCGTGCGGAGTTCGTGCGCAGCAAGCGACACGAATGTGGATTTGGCCTCATCCAGACGGCGGAGCTCGGTGTTTGCGGCCCGCAACTGGGCATTTTGCTCCCGTTGTGCCTTCTCCAACAGACGTAGGTCGTTGCGGTGCTGCATGAGCTGTTGCTCCAGCACCCCACCCTCGGTCACGTCTTGCATGACGTGGATCAGGCCGACGATGGCGCCTGTACTGTCGCGGCATGGCAGATCAACGAGCGTGAGATAAGCTGTGTTTCCGCTATCGTCGTCACGATTGACCCAGGGGATCTCCAATCGCGACAGCACGCCCCCAAGGATCCCTTCCAGAGCATCCTCGCTGCCGAGTAGTTCCGGGACCAGGTCCAGTAGGGACTTGCCCAACCAACTGGCAGCATCACTTTGAAGGACCTTGAGCGCGCCGCTCAACTGTTGAACGTGCAGTTCGCGATCCGTGACAGCGTAGACGATACGCCGGTCCCGTAATACAACCTGTGGGCTCGTGCACGGATCTTCAGGAGAGGATGGTTCTCTATCCAGCACAACACTACTCCGCCTACTGACCCACCGCTAGGCGTCCCAGATGGCGAAATGCCTCATCGACCGCCACGCCCACCTTGGCAAGAACAAGCGTCGCGCGGGGATTCACCTCGGTCATCTGGCGGGCATACTCATGTATACTGTCCAGAGTGCTGCGCTGTGTCAGGTCGCATACGATCAGCGCTCCTGCCGCTCCCCGCAAGTAGCTGGCGCGAATTCGATCGAACTCCTCGCTGCCTGCCAGGTCCCAGAGCATCAGGGTCAGTTCTACGACATCCTCATCCCGTGGGACTGCCACAACCTTGCGGCTGACCTTGACGCCTATCGTGCTCAGGTACTTGTCCTCGAACATGTTGTAAACGAAGCGACGGACCAGGCTCGTCTTGCCAACGGCATAATCTCCCAGAAGACACACCTTTGCGCTAAGCGAAATCACACCTCACTCCTCTCCCACGATCGGCACACTTTCCATACTCCCCGAGATCGTCGCCAAGGCCGCAGCAAGCCACCCCGTGGCGCCGCGCGTGGTGCAGCAAACTTGCAGCCAGCCTCCCGTTTCGTCACGTCCCAATACAGTGTATGTGTTCCCGATAGCGGCCCGCTCGATAATGGTCGAAGTCAGGCTGGGCCCTGCACGCAGGTTAGCCACTACAGCGATCTGCGCTGATGGCGCCGGTCCGGCAGTTCGGGTCGCCGTCGGCGAGGCAGTCACCGTTGCGGTGTTGGTTGGCGTCTCCGTTGCGGTTGGCGATGGCGTGATCGTCACCGTGGGCGTCGCAGTAGCTGCAGGCGTCACCGTTGGGGCCGTTGTCGCTGTGGCTGTTGCAACCGGTCCGGGTGTAGCCGTCACGACGATATAATAGGCCGGCCTTTTCAGCGCGTTACGCGCCCAGATAGCTCCGCCCAAACATGCCCCCAGAACACACAGCGTTAGCACGAACACCAGTCCGGCTGCAATGCGTTTCTGCTCAGGTGAAAGGTCCTCAGCCTCACTCTCTTCGAAGAAGCCGTCGTCTAAAAGCCTGGCCAGGTTGGGTTGTGCTGCATCAAGCTGAGACGCATCTCCGTTGTAGTCTCTCAGGATTTCACGATAGGCATTCTCGATCTCGATGCCCTGCTCACGCAGCTTCGTACGAAATCCCGACGGTTCTATGCCATCGACCACCACCGCCAGGTACGCATGCTGGAGCGCCTCGATCAGGATACGGCGATCTCCATACTGGATCTCGTCCAGCCCTCCTTGTTGATCCTGGCCAAACGCGTCCTGTGCAAAATCCCGGATCGCGGTCAACATGCTGCTGACCAGATCCGAGTTGTCCTCTACACCGGGGGCGGAAAGCTCTTCCTGCGGGAGATGCAGCAACAATAGCCCGCTCTCGCGGTGTATCAGGAATAATTCGATTACCTTGAAGGGCAGTGCATCGCGCAGGGCCAGCTCAGCGCCCGACACGCCCCGCGCACGCGCCCGTAGACGCCGCAGGAAGTAGGTTGGGCTGAACGAAGTCCGCATCCGGTGATCGATGTTGCGTGCCAGGTCTCGGATCGCTTCTGCGACCGCGCGCGTGATGAGCTGGCCGATGATCGGGTACAACGACTCGACCATTTCGTCGCGATCCTCGCGCACCTGCCTGCGAATCGCATCACCAAGAATTGGACTGACCGCTGCCACCAACGCCTCGTGGTCACCCGTGCGGTGCTCCACCTGGGCGATGCGTGCCTCCAGCAGTCTCATGCGCTCGCGGTCTGGCCCGGTGACGATTTCGCGCAGGTCATCCAACAGCGCGTCGTCTATCCGGTCGCCCTCAGGCTCCGCCCCTCTTGCTGTGTCCACGTCCCTCAGCTCGGTTGATCCAGGCTCTGGAGGAGGTCCGAGAGGCTGCCACCGCTCTTGACGTGATTGCCCAACTCGATGAACAGCTCACCCAACGTGCTGCGGTCGGTCTTGTCCTCGGTGAGTCGTTGCATCACCTGGCGCAATTCTTCGCGCAGATCGGCATCGGCCTTGCGTAACTCCTGGCGTAGCGACTGGAGCGCGCTTTTCTGCGCCGTCTCGTG
Organism: uncultured Anaerolineales bacterium; assembly: GCA_964387985.1. Taxonomy (GTDB): domain Bacteria; phylum Chloroflexota; class Anaerolineae; order CG2-30-64-16; family CG2-30-64-16; genus JALOOB01. The sequence continues at coordinate 7,597 of CAYLZG010000089.1, forward strand.
GTCTGTTAAGGTGCTGCCGAGCTCCTCCAACTCGGACTTGAGCGCTGCTTGCAGGACATCATCGGCTTGCAGCAGTTCCTGGCGTGCTGTCTGGAGGGCATTGGCTTGGGCGGTGTGTTGCTCAGCAAACTGAGCGGTCAGCCGTGTGCCCTCAGATTTCAACTCATTGCGCAACTCGCCATCTGCCTGGCGAAGCTCCTGGCGCAAGGCCTGCAGATTCTTGTTCTGCGCCGCATCCTTCGCGGTAAGCTGCTCGCCCAGGTGATCCAGGTCCTGCTGGAGCCGAGTCAGGTCACGCATCACGGCATCAAAGCGTTGCTCGTAGTCCCGCATCTTGGGGCCGAAGATGATGTCCCGGATGCGATCGACTGACTCACCCTGGGGTGCTATCTGCTCTGTCATGAGACCTCCTCTACCATAGATGAAGAAGATTAAGTCGTGAATAACGCGCGATCTAGCGGGCCGGGAAACTGTATCCCAAGCCACGCTCAGTAAGAATGTAGTGCGGACGGGATGGCGCTGGTTCGATCTTGTGGCGCAACCGGTGGATGTGGACGCGCAGCGTATCCTCGAATACTTCTTCCATCGGCCAGAGCCGGCGCAGCAGGAAATCAGTGGACACGGTGTGCCCTGCATTGCGCATCAGCAAATAGAGCAATTTGGTCTCGGTTGGCGTCAGCGCAACCGTTTGATCGCCTATGAGGGCGCGTTGGTGCGGAATATCGATCGCGAGGTATTCGTCGATCCGGTTCACGACATCCAGCGTGTAGCTGTAGTCGCCGATTCGCCGCAACACCCGCTCCACGCGCGCTACCAATTCGCGCGGGCTGAAGGGTTTGGTGATATAGTCCTCTGCGAAGCGACTGATACTGCCGACAATCGTCTCTTCCTCGTCGATGGCGCTCAACATGATGACCGGCAGGTCGCTGAACTGCTGGACGGTTTCGCAGAAGCGCAAGCCATTCATCCCCGGCATATTGATGTCGACGATTGCCAGATGGGGCATCCCCCGGCGGTCGATGGCGTCCAGCGCCTGATCGCCGGATGCAGCCGTCCAGACTTCGTAGCCCGCCCCTTCCAGCTTGTCTTTCAGTAAGCGCCGGATGGACGAATCGTCATCCACGACCAGGATGCGTTGGAGATTGCTTTCAGGTCGGAAAGCACGAGAAGAATCAAGCACGGTCCCAGTATACTATATAATTTGCGAAAGTAAACAGCGAGCCAGATTTCTGTTAAGAAATCTGGCCTCGCTATCAACTATACTGCCATCCAGCGCCTCACGGAAGCTGTTGTGCCACGAAGTCCCAGTTCACCAGGTGATCCAGGAACGTCTGCACGAAATCCGGCCGGCGATTCTGGTAATCCAGGTAGTAGGCGTGCTCCCACACGTCCACTGTAAGCAGCGCAACCTTGCCAGAGGCCAACGGGGTCTCGGCATTGGGCGTGCTCATGATCTTCAGGTCGTCGCCATCGAGAACCAGCCAGTTTCAACCGCTTCCAAACCGGCCGACCGCAGCTGCCTTGAACTGCTCGGCGAACTTGTCATAGCCGCCAAAGGCGCCGTCGATGTGCTTTGCCAACTTGCCGTGGGGGTGTCCACCACCACCTGGTTTCATACAGTTCCAGAAGAAGGTGTGGTTCCAAACCTGCGCCGCGTTGTTGAAGAAGCCCGCTTTGCCTGGGTCGCCCGCAGTTGCTTTGATGATTTCCTCGAGCGTGCTGTGCTCGAAGGGGCTGCCGAAAAGCAATTTATTCAGATTATCTACATAAGCCTTGTGATGTTTTCCATGGTGAAAACTGAAGGTCTTGGCTGAATAGTAGGGCTCTAACGCAGTATCAGCATACGGCAGAGGTGGTAACTCAAAAGCCATCTTGGTTTGCTCCTTTTCATCATCGACCGGAACGTCGCCCAGGCCATATTGTAACCACTTGTACACACTCGCGCAAATGTGCTGTGCGTTTATGATGCCAGGGCTGCAGCGTATACATCACGCAGAGGTACACCGTGCGCTTCAGCCGCAACGCGGCAATCCTCGTATTCGGGCGCGAGCTTGGCGCCGCCGGCCCAGTGCGCGACCTTGACGCGGATCGGACCGAAAGGAGTGTTGACAGATCGGATTTCGCGCGGCAAGCTTGTGCGTATCACGTCCTGGCGGCGTATGCCCAGGGTGCTCGTCTCGGAAAAGAGGACCTGCGACAGCGCGTCAACCGCATCCGGCCGGCAGAGAACGCTCATCAATGTGGCGGGCCGGTTCTTCTTCATTTGCACCGGGGCCATGAATACATCCAGTGCGCCTGCAGCAAAGAGCCGGGACATCACGTAATCGTATGTTTCCGGATTCAGGTCATCGATGTTCGTCTCCAACACGGCCAACATCTCCGACTTGAGCTCGCCCGCTGGGGCAGGGCTGTCTCCGATCAGCACGCGGAGGACGTTGGGAATGCCCCAATTCTTGCTTCCGGCGCCGTACCCGAACGCGCGGAGTGTCATCGCCGGGATTGAGCCGTAGCCCGAAGCCAGGGAGGTGAGCAGCGCCGCGCCGGTGGGAGTTACAGTCTCGCCTTCGATTTCGCTGCCCACTACGGACGCGCCTTGCAGCAGCGCCACCGTCGCAGGTGCGGGCACAGGGATGCGCCCGTGAGCACTGTTGGTGAACCCGCGACCGAGTGGGATGGGCGAACATACAACCCGATCGATGCCGAGGATGTCGATGCCGCTCACCGCACCCACCACGTCGACCAGAGTGTCCAGCCCGCCCAACTCGTGCAGGTGGACGTGCTCAGCGTTCGGTGCGGCGTGAATGCTCGCTTCGACCTGGCCGATGCGCCGCAAGACCGCCACTGACTTCGCGATGACCTGTGTTGGAAGCTCAGCCGCCTCAACTACCTCCACCAGGTCACTCAGATGGCGCTCCGGTGCATCGTCATCCACCAGGACATCGACGCGCGTGGCGCCGATGCCTGACTTCTGGACTTGCTCCACGCGCAGATCAAACCCGGGCAGCCGCAGGCCTGCCAGTCGCGAACGAAGTGCACCTTCTTCCAATCCCGCGGCGAGGAGCGCTGCGAGGATCATGTCACCGCTGGCGCCTGCGACGCAATCAAAATAGAGGGTCTTCACGTTTGTCTCCCCTGGTTGGCGAGTGTCAGTATGCGATGCGCTACCACTGCGGCGCCGAAACCGTTGTCGATATTGAGCATGGCAAGGAGTGCCGCGACCCCTCCGAAGCTGGCACCGTAGCCGACACTTGTCGGCACACCGATGACCGGGCACGAAGCAAGTCCGCCGATGACGCTGGTCAGTGCGCCTTCCATGCCAGCTACGCTGATGATGACGGTTGCGTCCGTCACCTCCGCACTCCGGTTCAGCAGGCGATGGAGGCCAGCGACACCGACATCGAATGCACGTACAACCCGCCCGCCGAAGAAGCTCAAGGTCTGTGCGGCCTCTTCCGCCACCGGAAGGTCAGCCGTGCCTGCACAGGCAACGAGCGCGTACGGTCCGGCCGTGGGGGGAGGCGGCAATTCGCCGCGCGCCAACATCACCAGTCGCGACATGGGATCATACTGGGCTTCAGGCAGCCGGGCCTGGATGAAGCCGGCCATTTCGGGTGTGGCTCGCGTGCCCAGGACGCGGTCGTGGACCGCGCTCAGCCGCTCGAAGATCGTGGCTGCCTGCTCGTTTGTCTTTCCCTGGCAGAAGATCACCTCCGGCAGCCCCTGGCGCAGTGCGCGGTGGAGGTCCAGTTGTGCAAATCCCAGGTCGTCAAACGGCAGACGCCGCAGTTGGCCGAGCGCGTCGTCGATTGACACCGCGCCCTCGTGCACCTCAGCCAGCAGGCGTCGAAGCTTCTCCGCGTCCATCTGTGATCCCCAGGTTCAAGCTGCCGGATTTCAATCCGGACAAATCGAGTGCGACAAAGGTGTACCCCGCGTCCTTCAGTGCCGCGACGATTTCCTCCCGCATTGCGAGGACGCGCTCGAAGTCGGAGATGGGCACCTCCAGTCGCGCCACGTTGCCGTGATGGCGAACGCGCACCTCGCGAAATCCTCGCTCGCGCAGCACCCACTCGCCGCGGCCGATCTGGTCCAGCACTTCAGGCGTAATGCGGGTTCCATAGGGCACCCGGGACGACAGGCACGGCGCCGACGGCAGGTTCCAATTGGGCAGACCCAGCTCGCGCGCGGCCAGCCGGATCTCCTCTTTCGTCAAGCCGGTCTCCTGTAGCGGGCTGCGTACCCCATGTTCGCGGGCTGCCTTACGGCCCGGGCGGACATCGCCCACATCGTCCGCGTTTGTGCCATCCAGCAGAAGCGTGAAGCCCTCCTGCGCGGCAGCCTTGAGCAACTCGCCATAGACATCGGTCTTGCAGAAATAGCAGCGGTTAGGAGGATTTGCGGCATAGCGCTCGTCGCCAACCTCGTGCGTCTGAACCCAGGTCACACGCACGCCAATCTCCCTCGCCACGTCTTCCGCTGCACCGCGCTCGTAATGCGGCATGCTGGCGGAAATGGCCGTCACGGCCAGAACATTGTCCCCCAGCACGTCGTGCGCGACCTTCAACATCAAGGTGCTATCGACTCCGCCCGAATACGCAACCGCGACACGTTCGAACTCCCCGAGCAAGTTGCGCAGGCGTTCCAATTTGTCTTTCAATGTCTCGTTTCCTGTCTGCTGGCAGGTAAGCTGTGGGATGCGCGTCAGCTCCCCTGGGCCCGCACGCGCATCTCGATCCGGCCCTCCAGCGTTTGCACGCTGTCAACGTACCATCGTGCGGTGTACTGCTGCAGAGCTTCGTTCGCCAGGGTCGGTATGAAGGATGTCACGAGGCCTCGCGGGCTGATCGATTCCGTCTCCAGCTGCAGCTTGCCACCGGCTGCGATCAGCCGTCCCACCAGGACGACATTGTCCGCGCTGATGAACCCGTAGCCCAACCGGCCAGCGGTCAGGATCATCTTCCCATCGGCAGTGAACTGAACCCCGACATTTTCCAGGGTTGCACCGCTCTCTGCAGTGGCGCCGGAGGTGACGGCGAACAAGACATCCTCTTCGGTGATGATCACCAGGTTGGGGTCGCGGGTCGGCGTAGCGGACGGTTCGACTCTGGGCGCCGCGGTAGGGGCCAGGCGCGTCGGAGCTGCAGTAGGAGCCTGCGCCCTGCGCGTTGGTGGCGGCAGGGTCGGCAGGACATCTGGCGCGCGCGTGCCGATGACCAGGCTTCCGGTCACGGGCGGTGGCGTCCATTCGTCTGCTTGGCGCCGTGCCTCCGGCCTTGCGCAGCCTGCAGTGCCCAGTGCCAGGAGCATCAGCAGACTCAGGATGAAGGTGATCTTGTTTGTTCTCAACGTTCTTGTCTCCCCTCGACCGGGACCGTCGCACCAGCCGGGCCAGGTCGCAGCAGGGTCGCGCCCATCAGGCCAGCAGCACCCACGCATCCTGCAACGGCAGCGTCGTGACTTCGACGTCGTTCCCGGTCACATAGCAGTCGATTTCGAGCCGCACACCAAAACCTTCGTGCGGCAGATAGACGCCCGGCTCAATCGAGAAGCCGGCCCCCGGCATCAGCCGGCGCCGGTCTTGCGTCTCCAGGTTATCAATGTTAACGCCGTTGCCATGGGTCGTGGTTCCAATGCTGTGGCCCGTCCGGTGGATGAAGTAATCTGCCAGGCCGGCTTCGGCTATCACTGCCCGGCACGCATCGTCCACTTCGTAGCCGTATACTGTCTCACCCGCCTGCACGCGCTCGCGGCCAAAGGCTACCGCACGATCCCGCGCGGCTCGCACCACGTCGAAGACCTGCTGGGCGCGCGCTGGGACGTCATGCCCTGCATAGGCTACCCAGGTGATGTCTCCCATGATGTTTTCCGGGCCAGGTTCTTTGGCCCAGAGGTCGATCAGAAGGAAGTCGCCCATCTGCAGCACCGTGTCAGCATCCCGGCGCGGGGCGAAGTGCGGATCCGCACCATGTGCATTCACGCCGACTATGGGTGGATGGTCCGTCTCCAGGCCGCGTGATGCAAACTCGGCCATCATGAAATCCTGGATGCCGCATTCGCTGACCGGCTCTCCGGCGGCAAGACGTTGGCGGACGTGGGCGAAGGTGGCTGCCTTAATCTCGATCAGGGCCTGGGCCGCCCTCCGGTGGCTCGCCAGTTGGTCCGAAGACCAGACGGCCTCTGCCACCTGGACCAGGTCGGCTGACGTCACGACCTCCAGGCCAAGACTGCGCACCAGCTCCACTGTGCCAGCATCGACGCGGCTCACGTAGGGAATGGCGCAGCCGGGCGAAACCTCCATGGCCACGCGCTGCGCGCCGCGCGTGATTTTTCGCAGCCCCTCGGCCCATGCGTGCCAGGACACATAGGTGCCGGCGTTGGGGGCCACATCCTGCATGCTGCCCGCTTCGATGCCGTGTACGAGCCAACGCGGCTCGCCCCGTGCAGGGATATAGCAAGCCCAGCGCCGGGTCAGGAACAGGTCCGAACGCAGACCGGCGATGCTCTGTGCGATCGGGTTGATGCCCTTGAAATCGTACAGGAGCCACCCATCCAATCCCTCGTCGATAAGGGCGCTCTGGACTTCACTCAGTCGGCGCACAGCCAGACTCCTTTCTCTGAATAGCAGATAGCCTGAACGGTAGGGGCATTATACCGTATCGGCAAGGTTTCTCGCATGCCGCCATACCTCGTCGAACATTTCAGCGGTCAGCCGGCCGGTCTGAGTGTTCTGGCGAGAAGGATGATAGGAGGTGACCACTGGCGGCAATCCTTCGCCGATGGAAATCACGGCAGCATGGGCGAACTGCGGAAGGAGAGCCGAGCGCCGGAGGCAGGCCGGCCGGCCTTCGAAAGCGCGGAGCACTGCCTCGAAGCCTATTCGTCCCAGGGCGACGATCGCCCTCAGCTCCTTGAGCAGGGCAATCTCCTGCACCAGGTAAGGGAGGCAATTCGCCAGCTCCGCAGGCGTTGGCTTGTTATCGGGTGGCGCGCACCGGGCGGCAGCCGCAATGTAGGCGCCGGTCAGGGCCAATCCATCGTCACGATGGCGGGAGGTGGGCTGATTGGCGAAGCCGGCACGATGGAGCGCCGCGAACAGAAAATCACCGGAGCTGTCGCCCGTAAAGATCCGGCCGGTGCGATTTCCGCCATGGGCTGCCGGCGCGAGGCCGACAATCAGGACGCGCGCATTGCGATCGCCCCATCCCGGGACCGGCCTGCCCCAATATTCCTGGTCGAGATACGCACGGCGCCTGGTGCGCGCTGTTTCTTCGCGCCAGCGCACCAGGCGCGGGCACAGATGACACGCAGCGATACGCGCCTCGAGATCGTCCCAGTTCATAGGCAAGCAACCGGCGTCCGGAAGCCAGAAGCCACACGGGCCATCGGTGAACCTCCTTGGAAAATAGGCCCATTGTAAAGGGCGCCGGCAAGACGGGCAAATGCTCCAGAATGATTAAAATTGACATAAAATTACTTCGGAGTGTAGATCGTTCTTATGTTCGTTTGACGGTCGGTCCCGGTCGGGCTACAATAACCCGGCTGGCCTTGCCAGCGTGATGCTATGCGTAGAGTCTCCTGGAACATCTTGCTCCTGCTAGTGCTGGGGTCGCTGGTTCTCCCGCCGGCCGTTTTGGCGCGCGACATGGATTCCCGGCCGTTTCCTGCACAGGTCCAACCGGCCGACCCGACGCCCGTACCCACTCCGGCACCCAGGATACTCGACATGCAGACGATCCTCGATAGCATGACGGTGGCGGACAAGGTCGGCCAGCTGTTCCTGGTGTCATTTCAGGGGAACGATGTGTCCCCCGAGTCGGACATTGCCACTCTCGTGCGTGATTTTCGCGTGGGCGGCGTGGTTCTGCTGCCCAGCAATGACAACTTTCGCAACGTGCAGGCGCCTTCCGTGGCGATTACCGGCACGACGACCAGCGAGCAGCCCGTGGCCGCCACACCCGCCCAGATCGCCGCGCTGACCGATGCGCTCCAGGCCTTGGCGCTCAGCGCACCTCGCGATTTGACGGCTGCACCGGCAATCACCGCCACGCAGAGCATCACGACGACGCCCGCGCCCGGCCTGCCTGAGGCGACTCCTGAGACTGATAATCTTCCGGCTGAGGGTGTGACGTCGACGCGGCCCACACAGGCCGCGGGTGCTAACGCCGCGACACCGGCCGGCGTGCCGTTGCTCATCGCGCTGGATTGGGTGGGCGACGACACCTCTTTTGCGTCCGGGCGGGGTGGCTTCACGCCTTTGCCCAGTGCGATGGCCGTCGGCGCGACGTGGTCTCCTCAGCTCGCCGAGGAGGTTGGGGCAGTCATGGGGCAGGAGTTGGAAGAGGCGGGAATCAATCTCCTGCTCGGTCCGACGCTGGACGTGCTGGACGTGCCGCGGCCCGGCAACAAGGGGGACCTGGATACCCGAACCTTTGGCGGTGATCCATTCTGGGTCGGCCAGATCGGCCAGGCGTTCATACGGGGCGTACAAACGGGCAGCCAGGGTGGCGTGGTCACAGCGGCCAAGCATTTTCCTGGCCAGGGAGGATCGGATCGCGGCCCGGAAGACGAGGTTGCCACAGTTCAGAAGTCGGTCGAACAACTGCGACAGATCGAGCTGGCGCCTTTCAGTACTGTCACCGGCGGCGATCTGTCGGCGGCCGGGATCACACCGGCGCTGATGACCTCTCACATTCGCTACCGCGGCTTTCAGGGCAATATTCGCGAGACGACGCCCCCCATCAGCCTGGCATCCCAACTCCAGGATCTGATGGAACTACCGGAGTTTGCGGCCTGGCGCGCGGCCGGAGGCGTCCTGATCAGCGATGCCTTGGGCGTGCCCGCACTGCGTCGCTACTACAGCCCCATGCTCAGTGAGTTCCCGCATCGCCGTGTGGCGCAGGATGCATTTCTGGCCGGCAATGACGTGCTTTACCTGGGGCGTTTCGCACTTACCGACAACTGGGATGACCAGGTGAAGGCGATCGAAGAGACGATCATCTTCTTCCAGGAGAAATTCAAGACAGACAGCGCGTTCGCGGCCCGCGTGGATGCGGCCGCAGCGCGCATCATTGCCCTGAAACTGCGAGTACACAACGGAGAATGGCGGTTGTCGCAACTGCTGCGCGATCCCTCGACGGTCCTTGAGCGTGTCGGCGAGAGCAGCAGCGTAACGCGGTCGGTGGCCCGCGCTGCCCTGACGCTGATTTATCCGGGCCGCGATCAGTATGCGGACCGCATGCCGTCCGCGCCCCTCGCCAACGAGAAGATCGTCATTTTCACGGATGCGCGCGAAATCCGGGAGTGCCAGACCTGTGACGCCGTGCCCATCATCGATTCAGAGGCCCTGGAGGAGATCATCCTCCAATTGTATGGGCCTGATGCCACGGGACAGATCGTGCCTGGCAATGTGCAGAGCTATACTTTTTGGGATCTTAAGGCGACTCTGTCTGCTCCCAGCGAGAATGTAGATATCGAGAACGCGATCGATGAAGCGCGCTGGATTGTCTTTGCTCAACTGGACCGGCGGCCGGATGAGTATCCGGAGTCCCTCGCACTCAGCGAGTTTCTTGCCCGGCGCTCCGATGGTTTGCGGGACAAGCGACTGGTTGTCTTTGCATTTGCCGCTCCCTACTACCTCGATACCACGGAAGTCAGCAAGCTCACCGCCTACTTCGGCGTCTACGCTCATACGGCGCCCTTCCTGGAAACTGCGGCCCGCGCGCTGTTCCGTGAGTTTACACCGGTCGGCGCGCCGCCCGTCACGGTCACGGGCATCAACTACGAGCTGATCAATCAGCTTGAGCCTGCACCAGGGCAGGTGATCTCTCTTGCACCGGTTGGCGCGGGCGACGTTATCACCGGCAGCATCCAGGTGGGAAGCCAGATCGGCCTCGAGACAGGGATCATTCTCGACCGGAAGGGGCATCCGGTCCCCGATGGTACACCGGTCGAATTCAGCCTGCGCTATCCAACCGAGTCGTTGGCGTTGGCGCCCAAGATCGAAACCACCGTCGGAGGCAGAGCCCGCACTGTGGTACCGCTGGACCGACCTGGAGAACTGTGGATTACAGCTCAGTCGGGTGAGGCGAAGAACTCAACCCGCATCGAGCTGCGGGTTGGCGGCGACGCGCCGGGCAGCATCGCCACGGTGGTTCCTACGCAGACAGCTTCGCCCACGCCGGAACCGACGGTCACGCCCAGCCCGACGGCCACGCATACTGCAACGCCTGAGCCGACAGCCACGCCCCAACCGGAACCACCTGCTCCACTGCCGCCCAAGCCGCAGTGGAGCAGGT
>CAYLZG010000090.1:0-7183 GCA_964387985.1 uncultured Anaerolineales bacterium
CCACGCCGCACGTCCATACGTGGTGGCCGTTCTCGCGCGGCTGCTGAATCGCCCCCTGGTCGTCATTACGGCGCGCACCGTCCGCGCGCGACAGTGGGTCGACGAGCTCCGCGTCTGGCTGCCGGATGAAGTGCCTGTCTACAACTTCGTGGATCCCGATGCGCTGCCTTACGAGCGCATCCCCTGGGCGCCTGAGACGCGGCAGCGTCGCATCGAGACCCTGGTCGGCCTGCTCTCGTGGACGGGACCGGCGCCTGCCGCCCCATTCGCGCCACTCGTCGTCGCTTCGGCCCGCGGCCTCATGCAGATGACCCTGCCTGTCCGAGAGATGAAGTTGGCGCTGCGCCCCGTGCGGCAGGGCCAGGCCTTCGATCTGGATCGTATGCTGGTGAGCTGGATTGGGCTGGGGTTCGAGAATGCTTCGGTCGTCGAAGCGCCTGGCCAATTCAGCCGTCGCGGGGGCATCGTTGACATCTGGCCCCCGAATGTCCGGCGCCCGGTGCGCATCGAGTTATTCGGCGATGAGATCGACAGCCTGCGCACCTTCGACCCCTCCACTCAGCGCACCCTGGACCGGATCGCTGCTACCACCATCGGTCCCGCCAGCGAAGCCTTGCCGCGCATCGGAGAACGGGTCATCGAGAGCCTCTCCGGGCTTGATCTGGCCGCGTGCCATCCGCCCGCTCGCGTCGAATTCGAGCGCGAGATCGAGAGCCTGCGCCACGGCTCGGGCTTCCGTAATCTGGAGTGGTACATTCCCTACCTCTACGGCCAGCCCGGCTCCCTGGTCGATTATCTGCCCGGTCGGGACGCATGGCTGATGGTAGAGGATGCCGGCGAGCTCTTGGCGAGCCTGGCCGATCTGGAGGGCCAGGCGGAACAACTGGGCCGTGATCTGAAGACGGCGGGTGACATCCCACCGGTTGTCGCGCCTCCTTATTTCGCCGGCGACGCCCTCGTTGAGCGGCTGGCGGGCCAGCCCGTGATCTACTTTGGCCGCACCAACCTCAGTGGGAACGGGACGCCATCCGAGTTCGAGTCGGAGTTGGGCCGCCACTTCGCTGCGGGACCACGCTTCGGCGGCCAGGTGCGTGCGATCCTGACCGAAGTGGAGTCGCCGCTTCGCCGCGGTGACCACCTTGTCATGGTCAGCCGCCAGGCGCCTCGCCTCGCCGAGCTGCTTCGCGAGAGCGGCCATACGATCGTGCCTGTTGAGAATATCCCCCAGCCACCGCCTCCAGGCCTGACGTTGGTGCAGGGTGTCATGGAAGAGGGCTGGCGCCTGGACGGCGAGGGAGTGAAACCTGGCAACGCCGGCGCAGGGGATGCAGATAACGCAGCGGGCGGGCTGTGGTTTCTCACGGATGCCGAGTTGTTTGGCTGGGGCAAGCCGAAGCCGCGGCGCCCGCAGCGGCCGCGCGCGGTCGCGCCCGAGGTCTTCTTCGCGGATGTGCAGACCGGCGATTACGTCGTTCACCTCGAGCACGGCATCGGGCAGTTCCAGGGCCTCATCAAGATGGCCGTGGACGGCGTCGACCGCGAGTACCTCCGCGTCGAATACGCTCAGGGTGACCAGTTGTACGTGCCCGTCCACCAGGCGGACCGTCTGGCGCGTTACGTAGGCGCGGGCGATGTCGCTCCAAGCCTTCACCGGTTGGGCACTCCAGACTGGGAGCAGGTCAAGGCGCGTGCGCGACGTGCGGTCGCAGAGATTGCCGACGATCTGCTGGAGCTCTACGCAGCCCGGGAAGTGGTCCAGGGTCATGCCTTCAGCCCGGATGCAACCTGGCAGCACGAGCTTGAGTCCAGCTTCCCGTACGTCGAGACCGAGGACCAGCTCGTCGCGGTCGAGGCCGTCAAGCACGACATGGAACAACCCAGGCCCATGGACCGCCTGATCTGTGGCGATGTCGGCTACGGCAAGACCGAGGTGGCCCTGCGCGCAGCGTTCAAGGCTGTCATGGACGGCAAGCAGGTGGCCATCCTGGTGCCGACCACCGTGCTGGCGCAGCAGCACTTCACCAACTTCAGCCGCCGCCTGGCCGCGTTCCCGGTCACCGTGTCCATGCTTTCGCGCTTCCAGACGCCATCACAGCAGGATCGCGTCCTGGCAGGCCTTGCGACCGGATCCGTAGACCTGGTCATCGGCACGCACCGCCTGCTCAGCAATGATGTGGCGATCAAGGACCTGGGCCTGTTGATCGTGGATGAAGAGCAGCGCTTCGGCGTCAGTCACAAGGAGAAGATCAAGCAGCTGCGCACGGAAGTGGACGTGTTGACCCTCACGGCCACGCCCATTCCGCGCACTCTACACATGAGCCTTACCGGCGTGCGCGACCTGAGCACCATCGACACACCTCCCGAGGAACGTCTGCCCATCAAGACTTTCGTCGGCGATTTTGACGAGGTGCTGGTACGCCAGGCCATCCTCCGTGAGCTGGATCGCAACGGCCAGGTTTACTTCGTGCACAACCGCGTGCAAGGCATCGAGCAGATGGCGGCGCGCGTTCGCAAGATCGTTCCTGAGGCCCGCATTGCGATCGCGCACGGCCAGATGCCCGAGAGAGAACTCTCTGCCGTCATGCTGGCTTTTGCCGAGGGCGATTATGATGTGCTGGTGTGCACGACCATCATCGAGAGCGGCCTCGACATTCCCAATGCCAACACGATCATCATCAACCGCGCGGATGCGTTCGGCCTGGCGCAGCTGTACCAGCTGCGCGGCCGCGTGGGCCGGTCGGCCGTACGCGCATATGCGTACCTGCTGGTGGACAAATACAAGACGCTGACCGAGGATGCGCGCCGCCGGCTGGACGCGATCCAGGAGGCAAGCGACCTCGGCGCGGGGTTCCGCATCGCCATGCGTGATCTGGAGATACGCGGTGCGGGCGAATTGCTCGGCGCGCGGCAGCACGGGCACATTGCTGCCGTGGGCTTCGACCTCTACACCCGGCTCCTCGCACAGGCCGTCCAGGAGGCGCGCGAGCGCGCCGGCTCACCTGGGGGACAGCCGGTACGCGATGACGAGGAGGCCGAGCGCCAGTCAGATGCGGGCAAGCGCAACGTGCTGGAAGACCCGCTTGCACCCACCGTCCAGCTGGATCTCAACCTGCCTGCGCGAATTCCCGAGGAATATGTGCCCGAGGGGGCCCTGCGCCTGCAGCTCTACCGGCGCCTGGCCGGCCTGACCACGCTCGAAGCCGTCGCGGAGATCAGCCAGGAATTTGCCGATCGCTTTGGCCCGGTGCCGGAAGAGGTTGAGAACCTCCTTTACGTTGTCGGTGTCAAGGTGCGCGCGGTGAACGCAGGCGTTGAGGCCATTGGCCTGGAAGAGGGCCAAGTGCTCATCAAGTGTTCATGCCTGGAATCCATGGATCGCGCCCATCTTCAGGACCGGCTTTCGGCCCAATCCGTTCCCGCGCGCGTCGCCAGACGGGCACTCTGGATGGAGATGCGGGAGGCCGGCGGTTGGCGCCGCGATCTGGTTAAGGCCCTGGACCTGATCCGTCTGCAGGGTGAGTAGCAAGGCTGCCATTATTCGCTGGCTGGGCCTGCCTTCTCCGATTTCTTCCGTTTGCCCTTGCCGTACGCGACCAGCTCGATTTCGATCTGCGCGCCCCGGGGCAGGCCGGCCACACCGATGGTCGTGCGGGCAGGATAGGGCTTCTCGAACATCGTCTCGTAGACCGCGTTCATCGCCGCAAAATCGGCGAGGTTGGTCATGTAAACATTGGCCTTGATCACGTTCTTGGGTCCCAGTCCGGCCGCCGCCAGGACCGAGAACAGGTTCTTGAAACACTGCTCGGTCTGTGCGCCGATGTCGCCTTCGGCCAACTGGCCGGTGGCCGGGTCCAGCGGGGTCTGGCCCGACAGATAAAGCCGCTTCCCCGACCAGACCGCATGCGAGTAGGGGCCGATTGCCGCTGCAAACGATGCCTCGACTGCTTTTCGTGTCATGTCAACCTCCATGCAACAGTCCACTCTGCGCACACACAATGCGCGGCTATGTGGCAAATATGTGGGATAACGAGGGATAAGTGTGGGATAAACGTGGTAATTTCACTCCCATTCACCTCCCTCCCGGTCGCACGCGGCACGCACCACCTGGCACGTTCCTCGCTTAGCGCAATACGAGCGGCACAAGCGCATCTGCCACGCCGAGTTTGCACACCCAATAGACGGCCCGGTTGATCGCGCCTGGCACGCAGAGCGCCTCGCGCCGGTCGAATGCCCGCAGGGAATCGCTGACCACCGCGCGTGCAGGCGCGGACAGAAAACCCGGTATCCGGCGCCCAGATTGCTTGTGCTCCTGGCGGCCGTGGAACTCCGTCACGGTGAACCCCGGGCACAACGCCTGCACGGTCACGCCTTTGCGCCGCACTTCTGCGTGGACCGCACGGGAAAACCGCATCACGTAGGCCTTGGTGGCCGAGTAGTTCGCATTATCGGGAAGCGATACGAACGCGGCCAGCGAGGCGACGTTGATCACGCCCCCACTCCGCCGCGCAAGCATGGCAGGAAGCGCTGCATGTGTCAGGCGCATCGGCGCCACCACGTGGACGCTGAGCATGGCGTTCTGCCCTTCGAGTTCGGCTCCTGCGAAAGCCTTGCCGATTCCGAACCCGGCGTTGTTGACGAGCAGGTGTATGTCCCCTCGCTGCAGGCGGGCCTCCACGGCTGCAATCCCGGGATCCGTGCTGAGATCCGCTGCCAGCACCTCGTAAGCGACGCCATGCCGGGCCGCCAGTTCTGCCCCCAGTGCGGCCAGCCGCGCTTCTCGGCGCGCGGTCAGCACCAGGTCATAACCTCTGGCCGCGATCTGCCGAGCGAACTCCGCTCCCAGGCCGCTGGATGCGCCCGTCACCAGCGCAATCCGCCTTACTTCGTCTTCGGCTCCCACCCCTGCGTCGACTCCGATCTTCCTTGCTTCTTCAGTCCTTGTGGACGTGCGGTGCATGGGGCGCCGGCCACATCGGCGACTTGTGGCAATGCACCAGTTGCCATCTGTTGTCCCGGCGATGGAACACGCGCGTCTCGTTGTGCTCGGTGTGGCGCACACCTTCGCCAGTGGTGTAGCGCATCAGTAGCGTGAAGGTGATGATAGCCACATCGCCGTAGAACTGCACCTTCGGCTGCAGCACCTCATGTTCGATCTCGTAGCGCTGCCCGCTCGCGCGCCGGTCTTCTGCCGCGCGGAAATTGGCTGCCGTTTCACGCAGGTGAAAGTCCAGCCCATCGATCCGCTGTGTGCTGATGTACCACTCGAAGAAGGTGACGTCCTCCCCGGTCGTCGCACGGTAGGTGGCCAGATCACTATCCCAGATGCTTCGCAGGTGCTGGTCAAGTAGTGCCAGCAGTTCCGCTTCCATGATAATCTCTCCTTTGCCGGACTATTCTACCACGCCATCAGGCTCATTCTACCATGACCTTGATCATTGCATCGCCCTTGTGACCCGCCGCATAATATGCTACACTAACGCAAGGGTTCGCAGAGGAACCCCATTTCACTCGCGCTGCTGCAAGGAGTATGCCTGTCATGTCATCTGCCAGAATCCTCGTCGTCGACGACGACCCCGATTTCGTCGAAATCATGCGCACTATCCTGGAGTCTAACGATTACGAGGTTGTGACCGCCGCTAATGGCACTCAGGCGCTCGCGCAGGTCAAGGCAGAGCGCCCGGATCTGATGATCCTGGATATCATGATGTCTTCCGTCCTCGACGGACTCGATGTCAGCGAAAAGCTGGCCCAGGATCCCGATGCGCGGTTCATGCCGGTCATCATGGTGTCGTCTATCGCAGAGACTCCCTATGCGCATGTCTTCCCAATGGAGGAACAGCCCCACATGGATGCCTGGCTGTCCAAGCCGGTCGACCCGAGGGTGCTGCTGGACAAAGTTGCCGAGCTGCTCAGCTAGCCGGCCCCGGAGAAGCTCTCGTGTCACCGCCGACAACGCAGGACTCGGCACCGCGTCGGGTTGTGATCATCGATGACGACCCGGATTTCCGGGAGTTCGTTCGTATCGTACTGGAGACTCACGGCTATCAGGTTCTTGAGGCGGAGAATGCAAGCGATGGCCTCGCCCTGATGCGTGCGGTGGCGCCCGACCTGGTGCTGCTCGATGCCATGATGTCTTATGAACTGGCCGGCGTCGGTGCCATTCGGGCGGTGCGCACCGATCCGGTCCTTGCCCATGTACCGTTGATCCTCATTTCTGCGGTCCTCAGCGAAGATGAAGACCGTTTTCTCCCGGCGGACGAGAGAAACATGGTCGACCGTTTCCTTTCCAAACCCATCAGCCCTGACGAGTTGCTGGCCGAGGTGTCCAGCATCCTAAGCGGCGAATCATCGCCGGAGAGAGAGGAGTCGGCATGAATCAACAGGTTCCCGGGGATAACCCCAAGGCCCAACCCGTTGGCTCCGGAGTGATCGACCCCGGCAAACAGGCTGTCCTGCTGGCCGCGCTCTACATTGCACAGGAACAGAAAGGATATCTGACCCCCGAAGCCGTCGAACGCGTAGCGAACCGGTTGGGGCTTCGCCCCGGCGACGTCTATAGTACGGCCAGTTTTTACACATTGTTTCGCACCGAGCCGGTCGGTCGTTACCTGATTCAGGTGTGCGATGGCCTGTCGTGTTACCTCTGTGAGGGCGCGGATCGTATTGCCGGCTATGTGGGTGCCAAGCTCGGGCTTAAGCCCGGCGAGACCTCGCCAGATGGCCGGTTTACCCTTGAAATGGTCCAATGTCTGGCTTCGTGTGGCACAGCTCCGGCCATGCGTGTCAACGATCAACTCTATGAGAACCTGACACCAGCAGGGATCGATGCGATCATCGAGCGTCTGATGGGGGAGGTATGAGATGACGACCTGGCAGCCCATCCTTCTGTCCCGCGTCACGAAACCCAACTCCGAAAAGATCACCACTTATCTTGATACCGGTGGCTACACGGCGCTGCGCAAGGCGCTTGCCATGTCGCCCGACCAGATCATCGCGGAAGTCAAAGCGTCCGGCTTGCGCGGCCGCGGCGGCGCCGGCTTCCCGACGGGTTCGAAGTGGGGATTCATCCCCAAGGATGCGCCCATCAAGTATCTCGCTGTGAACACCGATGAAGGCGAGCCCGGCACATTTAAGGACCGTCTTATCGTGGAGCGCGATCCTCATGCGATCCTCGAAGGCGTCA
>CAYLZG010000090.1:7243-16596 GCA_964387985.1 uncultured Anaerolineales bacterium
TCGCAGACGCCTATCAGTACGGCTTCCTGGGCAAGAATATCCTGGGCAGTGGTTTCGATCTTGATCTTTCGGTCCACCGCGGCGCGGGCGCTTACATCTGCGGCGAAGAAACCGCCATGATCGAGTCGCTGGAAGGCCATCGTGGTGAGCCCCGACTTAAGCCCCCTTATCCTGCGCAGATCGGCCTCTGGGGCCAACCGACGCTGGTCCAGAACTGCGAAACCCTCGTCAATATCCCGCATATCATCCTGCGCGGCAGCCAATGGTATTCTTCCATCGGCACCGAACAGAGCAAAGGCCCGAAGATCTTCTGCGTCAGCGGCCACGTCAACCGGCCGGGGAATTACGAGTTGCCGCTCGGCGTCACCCTGCGCGAGGTGATCTACGAGCACGCGGGCGGCGTTCGCCTTGGACGCAACATCAAGGCGGTTATTCCGGGCGGCGCATCCACCCCCATGCTTACTCCCGAACATCTCGATGTTCCGATGGCCTTCGAGACGCTGCAGGCGGCCGGGTCGGCATTGGGCACCGGCGCCGTGATGGTCATGGATGAGACGACCGACATGGTCGAGGTGGTGCGGCGCATTACCAGCTTCTTCGTCCACGAGTCTTGCGGTATCTGTACCCCCTGCCGTCTCGGCGGCAGGCGCATGCTCGACTCGCTGGAGCGGATTGCCGGTGGTCACGCAACGGCAGACGAACTGGCGAAGCTGGACGTGCTGATGCATGGCATCTCTGGCCTGACGTTCTGTCCCATGGGAACGGGCATGTGTGAACCGGTATCATCTGGCCTCACGCGGTTCCGTGACGAATTTGAAGCTCGCATTCGCGCTTAGGGAAACGGAGGAGAGGTCCCAATGCCCAAAGCCAAGATTCTAATCGTCGATGATGACCCCGACTTCGTGGAATACACGCGCACGGTGCTCGAGGGTGCTGATTACCGTGTCGTCAGCGCCGGCAACAGCGACCAGGGCATGCTGGTGCTGGCGCGAGAGAAGCCGGACCTGGTTGTACTTGACGTAATCATGTCCTCTGTACTCGATGGTCTCAGCATGAGCCAGCGCATGGCAGATGATCCTGACTTCAAGCATGTGCCGGTGGTGATGGTCACTTCTATCGCCAACACGGACTACCTGGCGCTCTTCCCGACCGATGAAAGCATCCACATCGACGCGTTTCTGACCAAACCCATCGCGCCGGCTGAGCTCCTGCGCCAGATCAGCCGCCTGGTCGGATAGGCTGCGTCTGAGAAGATCACTCGAGAGGCGGGCGATCCCGCCTCTCGCAACTCCGGCAAAATCCTGAGATAGCGGGGTAGGGATATGGTTGACAAGATCAAAGTAGGCGGCGTTATCCAGAACGATCAGCTCGCGTGTATCGGCGTATTGGCTATGAAGGATCGTCCCGGCATTGCAGCTGCCGTGCTCGACGCGTTGGGCGAACGGGGCATAAACGTGCAATTCGTCGTCCAGGTCATCGATCACGAGGGAAACGATCAGATGGTGCTGTGCGTCGACCGTGGCGATCTGCCGGCAGCGCTTATGGCCGTGGATGCACTACGGTCTGGACTGCAGCCTGCCGCAGTGCACCCACTGCCCGAGGTGGCCGCCATCGCCATCTTCGGTCCCGACTTTCGCGAGCGTCCGGGTATCGCGGGCCGGATGTTCCGTGCACTGGCGGGCCGGGGCATCAACATCCTTGCCATCAGCACCTCCATCTCGACGGTGAACTGCATCATCGCCCTGGCTGATCTCAAGGTGGCCTACACCGCCATCTGCGAGTATTTCGACGTGCCGTGAGGGCCGTCCGGCGTCCATGACTGATTTCCTGCATCAACGACGATCTGGGGGCGGCGACAACCTTCGCT
This sequence comes from uncultured Anaerolineales bacterium, assembly GCA_964387985.1. Classification (GTDB taxonomy): domain Bacteria; phylum Chloroflexota; class Anaerolineae; order CG2-30-64-16; family CG2-30-64-16; genus JALOOB01. The sequence goes on from CAYLZG010000090.1 coordinate 9,111, forward strand.
GGCTAGCCGCAACGCGCGTCATCGTGCTGGCTGCGGCCGCGGTGCTGGCGCTGGTCGTCTCCCGCGCGGCCCCGGGCATCGCACTCATCCCCCTGCTGGTGACGCTCGTCGCGCTTGCTGCGCTCAATCTCGCGATCAACGTCTATCTCCGCAGGATCACGCCCGCCGGCGTTTCTCCTGCATTGCGGCAACGCATCGTCGCGATCCAGGCGCTCGCCGATATCATCGGCCTGACCCTCGTAATTCACTTCTCGGGCGGTGTGGAAAATCCCTTCTATCCGCTCTATGCGTTTCCAATCATCGTGGCGGCCGTCCTTTCGGGCCGCGCTGCCGCCCTCAGCTACGCTGCACTCGTGGCTGTGCTGTACAGCGCCGTTCTGGTGGGCGAGTGGCTGGGCTGGTTGCCGCACCACAGTGTTTTTCCGGAAGGCCAGGCACTGTCCGGCAGCGCATCTTACGTTGTCGCGCAGGCCTTGGCCGTCATTGCGACTGCCTTCGTGGCTGCCGAAGGAACGACGCTGCTGGTCGGCGTGCTGCGGGCCCGCGCCCGCGACCTGGAGGAGAATCAGCGTCGCGTCGAAGAGCGCGCTGGTGAAATGCGCGATTTGAACGAGCAGCTGCGTGTAGCAAATGCCGAGCTTCTCCATCGCCGGACACATCTCGATGCTGCGTACGCGGAGCTGCAGAGCGCTCACCAACGCTTACAGGTTCGCTCCAGCCACATGAGCGAGCTCAACGAGCAGCTCCGGCTGGCCAATGCCGAATGCAAGGCCCGCCGCGAAGAGCTGGCCGAGGTCAACGCAAAGCTGCAGGATGCTTACAATCGACTGGAAACACGTACGAGCCACATGGGCGAGCTGAATGACCTGCTGCGGGCGGCCAATGCCGAATGCCGCGCTCGCCGCAATGACCTGGAGCGGCTCAACGCGGAGCTGGCGCTGGCCAATCACAAGCTGCGCGAGTTGGAAGATGTGCGCGCCCAGTTCACTCTGCTGACCACGCATGAGCTGCGCGCACCGGTCGCAGCAATCCAGAGTTACCTGAAGCTGATTCTCGAGGGGTATGTGCCGCAAGCCAAGGTGCGTGAGACCCTGGAGAAGGCGGAACGCCGCGCGATGGAGCAGTTAGCCCTCATCGCAGATCTGCTCGAACTGGGGCGCATCGGCTCGGCCGACGCACGCGGCCTGGTGCAGCCGGTGCAGCTCGAGCTGTTGTTGCGTGAGCAGTTGGAGCTTCTAACCGCCAGCGCGCGCGAGCGCAGCATCACGGTTGAGACTCATATTGGCTCGAACCTGCCGTCCGTGCTCGCCAATCCGGACCAGATGAAGAGTCTCTGGAACAACCTCATCAGCAATGCAATCAAGTACAACCGCGACGGCGGACGCGTGACCATCACCCTGGTGCACGACAACGGACGGTTGGTCGCGAGCGTCGCCGATACCGGCATCGGGATCCCCAACGAAGCCATGGCTCGGCTCTTCTCCGAGTTCTTCCGCGCGGACAACGCCAAGGCCATCTCGCGCATGGGCACAGGGCTGGGCCTCTCCATCGTCAAAGAGATCGTCGAGCGCACAGGCGGCCAGATTACCGTCGAGTCGGAACTGGATAAGGGCACGACGTTCCATTTCTGGGTGCCCACCCAAAGCAGCGAGAGCTCAAACTCAACATCCATCGCGGCTGCGGCTTCTTGAGAACACCTTCCTAAAGCGCGTCCAGCGCGTCTTCCCAAGCGCTGCGTGGCCGCTCGATCACGCAGGAGTGGTGTGCCAGGAACGGCGTCGCGCCCCACTTTTCCTTGAAGTGGCTCACGCCCTGATTGATTCCCAGTCCTAGATTGACATAATGGTTGCCGCGCATCCGCGCCTCAGCGATCAGCTGCGCCAGCAGCAGGTCAGACGCGCCAGGCACGTAGAGATGCCGGCTGCGGAAGTTGAAGAGGTAGAACGCAGCCTCGCCATCGCTGAACGCGACGATGTCGAACGCTACCAGCCGCCCGGCTGCATCACGCGCCTCCAACACGACCGGCGCGCCCGAGCCGGCGTCCTCTGCCGGCCTGAGGTGTGTTCGAAGGGTGCGGGTCAGTCCACCTCCGGCATATCGCTCCAGTCTCTCGAAGATGAAGCGGGACTCCTCCTGGAGCGGTGTGATGGAGAGAAATTCGTCCACCAGCTTCCGGTGCTCCCGGCCGGTGGTGGTTGCTGGCGCGACGGTCAACTCGCGCTCGGCCCGGCGCAGGAGGTTGCGCACCTTTTTCGACGGGCGAAGGCCTTCCAGATCGAGCCGGTAGTACACATCGGGCGGCGCCACAACCGAGGGATTGAGCGCTGTGGGCAGGGCTGGCCCAGTGATCGAGGTCAGGCGCGGTCCGCCCGCGATTCGTGCGCGCGCGGAGGCTGCGTCGAGCGCAGCCAGCCAGGCCGCTTCATCGTATTGGCCGCTCAGCGGGTAGCCGACGAAGATGAGGCGGTCGTCGCAGGTGTAGAAGACGAAATCACCGGCCAGGTGGGGCCGGCAGCCGGTCATGGCAGTAACGTACGTTGGGAGATGCTCGGGCACGTACGCGCGTCCAGCGATATAGCGGCGCTCGTCCGCATCGATCATGCCGCCACCTGGGTCACGGCATAGCCGGCTTCGCTGAACAGTCGGACGACGCCTGGAATATGCGGAAAGCCGACGAACGCGGTCGCGTCCTGGGCGTCGAAGACGGGCCGCAGACCCTCGAACATGCGCAGATCGCGCTCTCCGACTACCATCGGACCGCGCGTCACAAAGCGCGCACTCTGCGCGATGATTCCTTCCAGATCGCCTGCCATGTAGAGATCTACATACTCCCGCCGGTAGGCATCCCAATTCGCAACGTCGTCGAGTTGGCGCACGATCCGCTCGATCGGGATGCCGTCGAGAACTGCCAGCTGCTCGTCCAGCGTCTCAAGCGCGCGTATCTCCTTGCCCAGCCTGCGGGCGATCTTGTATCCCTCTGCATCCACCGAATGGTGCCAGTTCAGGTAGGTGCCCCAGATGGAGAAAAACGCCGCCCACGGCCGGACGCCGGTCGTATACGCCTCAAAGAAGACCGGATCAGACGGCGGGATCAACCAGGCCTCTCCATTGTGGTCCGCGCGTTCTCGCAAGATCTTTTCGATGGCCCGGATCGTCGTGGGAGGAAGCCGGGCGGCGAGGTCGTTGGTCCCCGAGCGGCCGGCCTCCGCGATGCACTCAGAGCTGGCTTCGTCCAGTGGGCCCTCGGTCAGCACGACGCCGACGGGCCGGATCAGCCGTGACAACGGCCGCGCGAAGCTGTAGGGGAAGAAGTGGGCGGTGCCGACGATGTGCGAGCGCCGGGAGCCCCGCTCGACGCGCCAGACCATGCGCAGCGGCCGCTCTGTCCAGGGCCAGGTGATCATAGTTTCAGCTCCGAGAGTAGATCCGTCACCAGAGGGCCACTGAAACGGCATTCGCAGGCTTCATAGGCCAGGTATGGCACGCCGCCCCACTTCTCCTTGAAGCGCCGTATGCCATCGTTGACTCCCAGTCCCAGATTGAGCGCTGACTTGCCGCGCGCCTCCGCCCGCTGAATCATCGCTGCGAAGAGCAGGTCTGACGCATAAGGGACATAGATGCGACGTGAGTAGGCGCCCAGCACGTAGGTGTCGAATGCCGGCGCCGCCGCCTCCACCACGTAGAATGCGGCGAGCGCCCCGGACGTGCTGCGTGCCTCCAACACGGACGCGCTGGGGGTGTGGGCAAGGTAGGCCGGCATGGCGCGATAGAGTGCTTCAACAATAGGTGGGAGGGGCTGCCGCGCGAGGGACTGGCGCTCCATCAGCTCATCGGTCAGCGCCTGGTGCTCGTGCGTGAATGCGTGGCCAACGCTGACGCTGAGCACCGCAGCTGCCGAGCGCACGGCACGCCGCGGCGCGGATTTGACGATCGCTGGCAGACCAAGCTGGTAGTAGACGTCTGACTCCCTATCCTGGCATATGGCCGCCAGGCCTGGTGGGATCTCCGGCCCGATGAACCACAGCGTCTCGGGCCGGCAGGCTGCGCGCGCCTGGGCCACTGCCTGCTCGCAGCGGCTCACGGTGAAGTGGCCGTCAAGCGGGTAGCCCACAAAGATCAGCCAATTCTCTCCGGCAAACGCGAGGTGGTCATCGATGAGGAGCGGCGGCGCGTCCGAGATGCCCTGCATGAGGCTAGGGATGTGCTCGGGCACGTAGGCGCGCGCCAGCACGTGGGCCTCCTGCTCGGGGCCAAACTCAGCAAGCTCTTTGCTGTCCGCTGTCCGTTGGGGCTTCAACCGGCGCAGCAAAGCACGTAACGTCATTGCGAGCACCTTCCAGGGTGTACGTACCAGCTCTGTCCAGTATAGTCATGCGGCAGTTGCGTTGTCAAAGCCAGTCCGACAGAAAGGCTGCCCCAGCGGCTAGCGCCGGTTGCGGGGATGCCGTCGCGCGACGCGCTCGTTTCCGCGCTTGTAATGGCCGGTGAGCCGGGCCATCGCCTGCTGGGTCGCCGCGAAGTCGCCCTCTGTTTTGGCCAGGAAGTCGATGGCCTCCATGCCGCGCAGAATCGCTGCCCTCTGTCCCCACTGGCGGATTTCGATCTCACCGTTCTTCCTGACACGGTAGGTGAACCCAAGGTCCGGGCCTTCTTCGTTTTGCGATGGTTCGGCTGATGTTTCTACAGAGCGATCCGATTCACCCGACTGCATGCGTCCCTCATCTCGAAGCCAGGACCCCAGCCTGGGTCATTGGGCCGTTGCCTGCACCGTGCGCGGGCGTATCGCCAGGAGATACACAGCGGAAAGCGCGAGATACACCACCAGCAGGCAGACCGGGATGACCTCCAACGAGATCTGGCGCGCCAGCACGCCCATCAGGCTGGAGATGACCGCACCGCCCAGACCTGTCGCGGCCATTTGCATCCCGATCGTATTCGCGGCATAGTGGTCGCCGACCCGCGTCCGGGTGCCAGACATCATTGCCGGGAAGATGGGCGCAATCGCCAGGCCGATGACCGCCACTGCCAGCACATTCGCCATCTCGGAAGGATTCCAGATCAGCAGCGCCGCGCCCAGCAGCGCTCCTGCCAGCCCGCCCAGCACCAGCTTGTTGACCCCGGCTCGCCTGGCGACCATCCCCGCCGCGATTCGGCCGATGGTGAAGGTGAACCAGTAGCTGCCCGCAAAGAACCCTGCGAGTGTCTTGTCCACCCCGCGCGACTCGGTCAGCAGTGTGTAGGTCCAGGTGCCGAGCGAGGTTTCCGCACCGACATACAGGAAGAACAGCAGCACGCTCAGCCACACCTGTGGCTGCTTCAACGTCTCGCCCAGCGGCGTCTTATAATCCGTCAGGCGTTTCTCAGGCTCAGCGCCAGCGCTGCCTGCCGGCGCATGGTTCTGATTCCACATGCCCAGAGTCAGCACGAAGCATGCCGCCAGCGCGAGCTGAAAGCCGCTCACCACCCGGTAACCGAACCGCCAGGTGTTCATAGTTGTCAGCCCGACCGTCATGATGATGGGGCCGAGCGTAATGCCGACGCCCCAGCTGGCATGCAGCCACTGCATCACTCCTTCGCCGAAATGTGTCGCGACATAAGTGTTCAGGCCGGCATCGATCGCGCCCGCGCCCAACCCAGCGCACACGCCCAGGGTCACCATCATCCACCACTGCGGGACGAGGGTGTAGCCGATCAAGGCCAACCCGGTGAGGAAGCAGCTCGCGGCAAGGACGCGACCCACCCCTACTCGCGAGAGCAGGAATCCGCTGAGGAAGCTTGAGGTCATGTACCCGGCCACACTGGCGACCAGAAGCATGCCGATCGCGTCCAGCGGAATCGAAAAACTCGCGCGGATCGAGGGCCAGCCAACGCCGAGCAGGCCGTCAGGCAGCCCCAACGCGATAAACGCGACAAATGCCAGGAGCACAAGGCCTTTTCTTGGGTATTGTTTCGCTCTCGCCCAGATACTCATTAGGAATACCACCTTCTCCTCTGCGCGCTCAGTTGGCTTTTAGCCACGCCATGGTTGCGCCAATCTGCTGCCTCGAAAAGTCGAAGGTATCATTGGTGTCGCAGTTGCGGTAATAACACTGTGTGTTCATTACCTGGGTGTGGTGCAGGGAGTATAGTTGATTGCGCCGTTTTTCGCCAAGGGAGAAGGAGGTCTTTCCATGGCCGCGCATGCGGAAAACCCGAGATGCCGACCCTTGCTTCTCACAGAGTCTGAGGCGAGGTTCAGCCTCTTGTGGGGTTGCAGAGAAAGTTGGCTGGCTACGTCCAGTTCCGGTCGGCAGCGAGCAGCGCGTACACGTAGGTGTCGGTCCACAGCGGCGCGCCGGCCGCGTCCCGTCGAAAGAAGATGTCCTGCCGGTGCAGGGCCTCGCGGCGGAATCCGAGCTTCTCCAGCAGCCGCCACGACGCGATATTCTCCGGGTTGCAGTGGGCGACGATCCGGTGCATGCCGCCGGCCGTGAGCGTCTGGCGCACCAGCGCGGCCGAGGCCTCCGCGCCGTAGCCCTGGTGTTGGTAGGCCGGGCTCATGATATAGCCCAGCTCGCAGGTCAGATACTCCGGCGGCTCGATCTGCTTGAGGTAGATCTGGCCGATCACCCTGCCCGAAGCGTTCAGCTCGACTGCCCAGAAGTCGGGCGAGGCCGCCATCTCGGCCGCGCATTGGCCGGCCTGCGCCCGATCCAGCGGCTCGCCCGGCTCGAAGCGGTACGTACGGGGATCCGACAGGTACTCGTACAGATCGGCACCATCGTCAGGCCGGAAGCGCCGCAGCGTTAACTGTGATGTGGTCAGCGGTGTGATCATCACCCTTCGTCCATGTTGAGATGGAATCTACGGAAGACCCGGCCGGCCGCCAGAGCCACCCAGAGTCGCAACGCGTGGGCCCTTTTTCCGGCCCCGTAGCCATGCTCCCAAAGGCCGTCCGGTGCCTCCTGTCAGACCTTCCCGGCCGCGACCAGTTCGTCCAGCCGCAACAACAGATCCTGAAGCGCGAGCGCGACTTCAGCGAGCCTGGCGACATCCACGACCGCGGGCGTGTCATTGGGCGTGTGTGTGATCCCCCCCATCAGTTCGGCCAATTGATCCGATGTGAGCGCAAGAGCGGGAATCTCGTTCATCAGGAAGAGCCCATGATCCCCCTGATACCAGGGCTCGCCCGCGACAAGGCCGTCGTACGCGGCAAAGGTCTGCTGGACGACCGCAGCCATGTTGGCAGGGCAGTTGTACAGCGAATAGCCCACCTTGCCCCGGTAGTAGCCCACATCATCTACGTTGATCCCCAGCAGAATGTCGGCGAATCGACCGGCATTCATGGCGAGCCATTGCTGCTCGCCGGGGTTGGCATAGTAGTCCTCGCCGTTCATCGCTACGAGTTCGATGCCCAGGCTGCCGGCATAACCGGCCAGCTGCTCGGCAAGCAACAACAGCACGACCGTGCCGCTGGCATTGTCGCCCGCGCCCGGCGTGTCCAGCC
>CAYLZG010000090.1:16606-17807 GCA_964387985.1 uncultured Anaerolineales bacterium
GAACACCACGATCCGCCGTCCTGACCCGCCGCCCTTGCTGGCGATGATGTTGTGGCCGGTAGCCGGAATGCGCGTCGCCCGGCTCTCCAGCGCGACACGCTGACCCACGTGGCTGGCCAGCCGGCTGCCTTCCTCCGCGGTCATGTAGACGGAGGGGATGTCGAAATCGCCATCGACGAAGAGGGGGAAGGGATAAACGCCGCCGCCCATCATCTCCGGATCGCGCGTGGTAGCCGCGACGATGGCGGACGGCGCTTGCTGCTCCAGCGCCCGGATGATCCGCTGGTGCTCCTCGGGGTTGTAGAAGGGGAAGTTCTTGGGCATCAGCTGCCCCCGGGTCAGGTCCCCTGTTAACAGCAGAACTTCGCCGGCTGCCTCTGCCGCCTCCAGCTCCTCGACGGTCGAGACCTGGGCAAGCGTCGCCTCGACGCAGCAGCCCGATGAATAGGGGCTGGCGAAGGCCTCGAAACTGCCGTCACCGGCCTTGTGGTTCACGCCCGCTTGCTCCCAGTCCATACAATTGAAGACGGGAGCGGCGATCGTGAAACCCTGTGACCGGGTGATGTCCGCGAAGAACGCCGTGGCCTCCCGGTTGCCGGGGCTGCCGGTGCGGCGGTTTGGAATCTCGACGCACAGACGTTGCAGATAGGCCTGAGCCTTCTTGGTTATTTCGGTCATAAGGTCTCCCGGATTTTCATGGCGAACCCTTTGACATGCCCGGTGTTTCACCGTAAGAAGGAGCGAACCGCGATACCGAACATCTCCTGGCTGCACTGATACCCCTTCTCTTTAGGTGTAAACTCCGTGTCGAATGCCTCCACATCGCTTTCCCTGCATTATCCCAGACGCGGCGCCATCCGTGGACGGCGATCAACTCGGCACGGGAAGTCAGGCTTCAGTATACGCTATCCATGCAACTGCGCAAGCGCCTATGCCGCGGTGCTGGGAAGCCTGAAACGCCTGGCGATGTTTGCCGGCTCCAAGTGGACGTGAGAGGGTCTGGCCCTGGCTCTACAGGTTGCCAGAAAGATCATGGACATGGTATCATCAGGTTACAGGCGCGGCGGGTGACCGTCGCGTTTGTGGCCCCTGTATGAGGAGGAAATCTCTGAGATAGGTTCTGAAGGGTCAGCCGAAGCGGAGAGTACCCCCAGCAGGATTCGAACCCGCGGCCTACTGATCCGAAGTCAGTCGCTCTATC
>CAYLZG010000091.1:0-11046 GCA_964387985.1 uncultured Anaerolineales bacterium
CGGAGAGGACGTCATCATAGAATGGGTGGGTGATCTTGGGCACCACGCCGAAGACCAGGTTGCCGGTCGTGGTCTCTGCCTCGGCCGGGGCCTTTGCTTCGGTTGCGGCGGTAGGCTCAGCCGCAGCTGGGGCTGCAGGTGCTTGCGGAGCAGGGGTCTGCGCCTGCTGGCCACAGCCACTGAACACCAGGGCCATGAGCAGCAGTAGTGAGACTGGTGCCAACAGCTTGTTCGGGTGGAATCTCATGACTGGTTCTCCTTTGGATCCTGTTCGGCCCATAAGGGCCGGTCTTCCTGAATGCCAGGCAATCAGTATGGCCAATATAAAGTACGGCAAGAGCCATCTAGCGCTATGGGTCGATGGGCTCGAGACAACTAGCGCGCCTCCCCCTTTTTCTTTACCCTTCCTTTCTGTTGCTATGCCACGGAGGACGTGGCTGGCTAAGAGACGCTCGACCGTCGCTTGCGCCACTGGTCAAGCGTGACGGCGATCACGATCACGGCCCCTGTAATGGCCTGCTGCGCGTAGGAGTCGACACCGACAAGAACCATGCCATTCTGAAGTATCCCCATCAGCGCAGCACCCATGAGGGTTCCCAGGATAGTACCTTCACCACCTGACAGGCTGGTGCCGCCGATGGCGGCCGCGGCAATGACTGGCAGCTCATAGCCTAAGCCGGCCATTGGCTGCGCTGAAACCATGCGAGCCAGCAGGATCAGGCCGGATACGGCGCAGCAAAGGCCAGAGATGGTATACACAAGGATTTTGATGGCATCCACGCGGATCCCGCTGAAACGGGAGGCCTGCTCGTTGCAGCCTACGGCATAGACGTAGCGGCCGGTGGAGGTGCGAGACAAAAAGATCGAGGCGATCCCCATGATGACCAACATCACGATAACTGGAACAGGAACAGGTCCAACATAACCCTGCCCCAGGGCCAGGAACGGATGCTCGACCGAGAGGGTGACAGGCCACCCGTGGGTGATCCAGTACATCGTGCCGCGCCCCATGCTCAGCATGCCCAGGGTGGCGATGAAGGGCGGCAAGCGGAGTTTGGTGATCATCAGCCCATTGGCAAGTCCCAGTAGACCTCCGACCACCAGCCCGCCCGCCACAGCGACGTTGACTGGCATGCCGTCCCGGATCATCATCGCAGTGAGCAGTCCTGCCAGTCCCATGATCGATCCTACCGAAAGGTCGATGCCCCCCGTTAGGATGACCATCGTCATGCCCACGGCCATGATCGCTGTGAGTGAGAATGAGCGCATTACACTGAATAGATTGGCCGAGGTGAGGAATGCATCTGAACTCACGGCGAGGATCGCTGATAGCGCGATCACGGCTAGCACAACGTTGAACTCGCGCCAGCTGGTGATCCGCTTGATAATGGAACGCGCGCCCTGGCTCGTTCCGGACTTTGGAGCTTGAGTAGCTGTGCTCATCGTTCCGCCCCCTATTACCTGTCAGAATCCGCTGACATCCTGCGCCAGACCACAGGCCAGCGATTCTGGAAACACGACCGCCCCGGTGAGTGCGCAGGCCGGGTACACCATCTCTGCGGCATGCGCGGGGGCACGGCCAGTTCTTCGTACCACTCGAATGAGAAGCTCAGCCATGGAGAGCATCTCTTCCTTTTCCGTTCTGCGTATCTGCTTTTCTTATCGGCACCTGGGAAACCACGATTTGACTGACTGCTTCTGCCCACGCCTTATGGGCATGTACGTTCAAGAACCGGGGCAACACCTCCTTGGACAGTATCAACATGTCCTGCGTTACCAGCGCCTGGCCGGCGCGGAGGTGCATCGTTCCGTGCACTTTTCCAGGTGGGTACTATCGAAATGCTGCCCCTCGATGGACTGCGTGAGGTGCGTCCTGCAAAGCATGTTCGTGAGACGCCGGGGTAGGGGTAGCCCAGTCGACGTTTCCGTGAAGGTTCTCGAGATGATGGCCTGTCGCATGGTGTCAGTCTCTCCGATCCTGAGAGTGGCTGAGGAGCAAGGGCCCACGACAATGGGCTGCAGGTTGTCAAACCGGGCAATCAAGGGGCAGCCATCCGTTCGGGACCCGGCTTTTCTGGCTATGTGCGATCGAATGTTTGCACAGTGATTCGCCGGACCATCATGGTTCACAAATGTGAATGATAATTAACTTAATTGCATGCACATACTAGCACGCTGATTCACACTTGTCAATACCCTAGACCTTAAATTTCCTATCACTTTTCAAGTATATTGGTCTGGGAGACTTAGATTTTTCGCCACTTACAAAGAATACTGGTCTGGCATGCACAAGGAGCGGTGTTCAAGGCAGGCGCGTGCGTGCTCCTGACCCGGCTCAGGCTGATTTGTGCCAGGGCCGCGAGCACACCAGGACCACAGAGGGGGTCTGGAAAGCGTCTGGGTGATTTCTTCGAGACGTGGCAGCCAGGAGTGCGGCAATGCGGGGCACGGGTTTGCCGCACTCCTTCAGAGGGGGGAGGAGACGTCGAAGGTCCGGGATGTGACTCCCGCCTTAGAATGCGTTCACCTTCCCGCCGGCTCTCGATCGATGCGCGCCAGCAGGGACGCCAGTTCCGGCGGCAGCTCTTCGCCCGCCTCCGTTCCAGTGGACGCTGCGGGCTTCAGACTGAGCCGCACCAGCACCGGCCGGTGATCGCTCAGCCGTTTGAGGTACTTCGGCAGAGTTTTTTCTGCTGCGACGATAAAGAAGTCACCGGACCCATAGGTCTGCGCCAGGTTGGGGGAGAGGAAGATGTGGTCGATGAGCGATTTGGGGCGTTTCAGATAGGAGAATGCACCTTCGCCCTCATCCTGCGCGCTGAGCGCCACCATGTCGTGCTTGAACAGGCTCGCGAAATCCTGTGACGCCAGCTGTGCGTTGAAATCGCCTCCCAGGACCCAGTCGGCATCCTTCTCGTAGGTCGTGATCATCTTCTGAACGGCCGCGCCCATGATGGCGGCAGCCATGCGCCGGCGCTTGCTGCCCTCATCCATCGCTTTCAAGTGGAGGGGCACAAGGTAAAAGTCGAAGGGCGCCGCGCCGGGCGGGGTCACCGCGGAGAAGTGGAACAGGCCCGGTCGCCTCGGGAAGATCTTGCCCTCTACCGCCTCCAGACCGAGCTTGTCAAATTGGGTGCTATGCACGCCGAACCACTTGTTGATCTCTTCCGGCCACTGTCCGGCTTCTCCGCTGACCGTGCTCCTGTTCCAGATCACGGTCGTGGTCTGCAGCGCACCGGATGCGTTCGGCTCGGACGCGGCCATGCCGAAGTCCATGCCGTATTTATCGCGAAGATAGTCCACCAAAGACTGTGTGACCGCTGGTGAGGCTTCCTCGAAGGCCCACACATCGAGGTTCATGTTCTTGATCACCTGGGCGACATCGGGCAGCTTCTCCGGACGGCGGTTGAACCACTCGACATTCCAGAAAGCCACATCGATATCCTGCAGCTCGCCCTGGTAGCTGGCGACGACGGCCTCCAGGGGGTTGGCGACGGGCGCCGGCGTAGTGCGGCCTAGCGAGCCGAAGAAGCCCAACCTGGCATCGCTGCCTCCGATTGCTGCCAAGACCTCGCGGGCCGCGGCGCTGTCACCCTGTTGTCCCTGGGACACCTGCTCCAGGTAGGTGGCAATGGCGGTGAACTTGATCCCTTCATTCAGATACTGGTACCCTGCCTGCACCTCGTCGGGGGGCGCTGGGCGCGACGCATGATGAAGCGCTACGGGTGTCCACAGGTTGTTGAACACGCAGCTGCCCGACGATCCAGGCTCGGTGTCCGACGTGTAGTGGACGAGACTTTCGTCCTGCTTGCGCACGCGGTTGTCCTGCAGCACAACGCTCTTGGGCCGGCCTGCCGGATGCTGGATGACATTCACGTACTCGGAGTCGCGAATCGTGAACGCGTTGCGGTCTAGTTCGATATAGCCGAACTCTGCGCCTGGCTCGTCCTTCACCCACACGAAGGTGAAATCCAGCCCGCCGCGCGCGGGGCTGGTGATGAACAGCCGGTCGGGATCGAGGTGGTAGCCTTTGGTCGCGCTCAGCATACCGTCCCGGTTGTACTGGTAGTTGAAGATGCACGAGGCCCCGCGCGCGACCTGGATCGAGTTCAGAACGTGGTGGTTGGTGAGAAGGATGTTGGGGGTGACCAGAAAGCCGGTCCCGCTCCATGCACCGCTGGAACCCTGGTGGTTGATGCCCGAGGCCTCGATCTTGCACACCGCGGCCGCCGTTTCTGCGCCGGTTTGGAGGAACCAGGCGGGCAGGAAATTGGCCTCGCCGATCACGACTTCCAGGGCAGAATCGTCGATCGGTCCCTCTGCGCTCAACACGTCGCCGGGAGCGACGCCCGCTGACACGTAGTCTTCGAGGCGTTGCATCATGAAGACGCGGCGCATATCCGGGAATGCCGGGGTTTGTGCATCTGCCGGCGCGAATGCCTCAAACCCGCCGCGATCGAGGTCCTCTTCGGAAGGACGCAGAAATTCGATCTCAAGGGATGGATTGTCTTTGCTCACGTTGTACCTCCTACGTACCGAGGTGACGCGTCGTCTACGCTCCTGAGATCATAGACGTACGCTGGTCAGGAACTGCGGTGGCTGGCGCACGCGAGTTGCTTGTTCGAAAGCGTATGCATACCGGATCAGCTTGGGCTCGCTCCAGGCCGGGCCTGTGAACGTCAGGCCAACGGGGAGGCCGTACACATATCCTGCCGGGATGGTGATGCTGGGATAGCCGGCGACGGCAGCAGGCGTGGAGGTGCCGCCGGTATAGTGGTCGCCTGCGATGTAGTCGGTGAGCCAGGCGGGGCCACCCGACGGCTCGACGATCGCATCGAGGCTGTCCTGCGCAAGGGTGGCGTCGATGCCTTCTGTGCGTGCCAACCGGTGATTCGTAGCGAGCGCCTGGAGATATTGCTCGTCGGTCAGGGGGCCTTTCGCGACGGCCATGTGCATCAGCTCCTGGCCGAAATATGGCATAGCGCGATCCGCGTGCGCGTCATTGAACGCGATGACGTCGGCCAGTGACCTGACGAGAGCAGTCGGCCCCTGGCTGGCCAGGTAGGCGTCCAGGTCCGCATGAAACTCATACAGCAGCACTTCCGTCTCTGTGTCGTCGATTTCCTTGGCGTGCGCGACCTCGACCGGATCGACGACTTGCGCGCCCAACTCGGCCAGGACCTTGATACACTCCTCCATGACCGCGTCGACGCGCGGGCTGAAGCCGAAGAAGTTGCGGGCAATGCCGATGCGTGCGCCCTGCAGGCCGTCCCTGTCGAATTGCAGGACGAGATCCGGCTCGCCCCGGAGTGTGATGGGGTCGCGCGGGTCAGGTCCTGCAAGTGCCGCGAGGAGCATCGCTGCATCCGCGACGCTGCGAGCCATCGGTCCCGCCGTGTCCTGGCTGTGTGCGATCGGAATGATACCTGCGCGACTGACCAGGCCCAACGTCGGTTTGATTCCGACGATGCCGCAGGTCTGGCTTGGGCAGATGATCGAGCCGTCGGTCTCGGTGCCGACGGCTGCGGCGCATAGGTTTGCCGCAACCGCGACGCCTGAGCCGGAGGACGAGCCACACGGATTGCGGTCCAGTGCATAGGGATTGCGCGTCTGGCCGCCCCGGCTGCTCCAGCCGCTGGTGGAATGGTTGGAGCGGAAATTGGCCCACTCGCTGAGATTGGTCTTGCCCAGGAGTACTGCGCCGGCGGCCCGGAGCTTGGCCGTGACCGTCGCATCCTGGTCCGCGATATGCCCTGCGAGCGCGAGGGAGCCGGCGGTGGTCTGCATGCGATCGTGGGTGTCGATGTTGTCTTTCAGGAGAATGGGGATGCCGTGCAACGGCCCGCGCGGGCCGGATGTGGCGCGCTCACGGTCCAGCCTGTCCGCGATGTCGAGCGCCTCGGGATTGATTTCGATCACGGCGTTCAACATGGGACCGGCCTGGTCGATCTCTGCGATCCGCCGCAGATAATCTTCGGCGATGGTGCGGGCGGTCAATTCGCCGCTCGCCATGTGTTCCTGCAGTTGTGCGATGCTGTATTCTGTCATGTTATGCTTCCGGTCAGGTCTCTGCAAACGCTGTGCCTCATTCGTTCAAGGCCAACGTGCCTTGCACATCGTAGCCCATTCTACCACGGATTGAGTTCGCGGCTGTGAGGGCGATCTCAAGTAGCCTGGGGCTCGCTGGAATCGACCTTCCTGGAGATGTGCGTATTGACACAACTCTTTGGCGCATGGTATATTTCGCCCGGCGTTGCGGGCCTCGTTGTCTTGCACTGCCTTGTCTGGCGCCCTCCGGGCGTCGTTTATGTGAAGGGAGGTTGACTGTAGAGAGGCTCCAATCTGTGACTCGGTCCATCTGTGTTCATATCATATCTCTCAATGAAGGAGGATTCGAAGTGACCAGAAGAATTCCACGTTTGCCCCTTGTTGTCGCGCTCCTGATCGTAGCGTCCTTTGTGATGTCGTGTGCGGCGCCTGCCGCTCCGACCGCTGCCCCGGCTGCTGCACCTGCAGCGGCTGAGCCTGCTGCACCCGCAGCGGCCCCCGCCAAGGAGTTTTCTGGCGAGCTCAATTTCTGGAGCGGCTATCCCGAATTCAAGCCGGTCTATGACAAAGTGGCCGCCGATTTCATGGCCAAGTATCCCAACGTGAAAGTCAATGTCCTGACCAGCGCGCTGCGCGATCACGAGCAGAAGCTGGCCAGCTCGGTGCCGACCGACACGGGCCCTGATGTCTACGAAGGTTCCCTGTATGCCAACTTCAAGTTCATTGAGGCTGGCCTGATGCCTCCGTTGCCGCAATGGGTTGCGGACCAGACCAAGGGCTACTGGGATGATTGGGTGACTGACTACTTCACCGTTGATGGTACCCGATACGTCGTGCCGTTCTTTGAGGGCCGCGCCGCGATCTTCTACAACAAGGATTGCTTCAAAGAAGCTGGCCTGCCTGAGCCCGCGAGCGACAAGCCGATGGAATGGGACGCCTTTATCGACGCGGCCAAGAAGATGACCAAGTATGACGCGTCTGGAAAGGTGACGCGCGCCGGATTCAGCTTGCGCCTTTCGGGTCAGGGCAGCGGCGTGGGTGAGAAGTTCTGGATCATGGGTTACCCGCGCGGTCTGGACGCCTGGCAGGTCGATAGCGCCGGCAACTACAAGGTCACCCTCAACAGCGAGGGCGGTCAGAAGAACCTGCAGACCTACATCGACATGCTGTACGACTGGAAGACCGATAGCATCGATATCCAACATGATGCTCAGGGCTTCGAGCTTGGCCAGTCCTGTATGTTCCAACGTGAGACCTGGGTCGTCGGCGATATCGCCAATAAGGCGCCGGATCTCAACTATGGCACCATGCCAATGCCCAAGGACGTCCGCTGGGGCACGCTGCGCAACCCCATGGGCTTCTGGGTGACCAAGAGCGCCAAGGACCAGGACCTCGCATGGACCTTTGCGCTGTTCATGATTCAGCCGGAATACCAGCAGATGGTGCTGGACCAGGTCGGCTGGCTGCCCTCACGCCAGGATGTCGACTTCTCCGCGATCCTGGAGAAGAAGCCCGCATTCAAGGCCTTCCTGGTCAATGATCCGGAATACCAGTGGTTCAAGTATCCGCCTCTTGGCGTGTTCGACGAGATCCAGACCAAGTACTCCGAGCGCCTGGTCAATGCGTACCTGGATGCAAGCCTCCTCAACAACCCTGAAGGCATCAAGAAAGTGCTGGACGATGCCACCGTTGAGGGCAATGCGATCCTGAAACGTGACGGCAAGGGCGGCGAGTAGCCCCTAACGTCACCCATGCTGCCGGCGGAGCGGGACGGCTTCCTCGCACTCGTCTGCTCCGCCGGTCTACCGCATCACTGACAAGAAGCCAGCGCATCAAGCCGTTATCCTTCCCATCACGCTCGCGCTGGTCGCAGAATCATACACTTTCCACTGGCTCGCTTGACAGGGAGTGACTATGAACGATCTTCAGCAAGGTGCGTCTGTGGCGGACAGCAAGCAGAGCCTCGCTCGGCGCTTGTTCAATATTCCCCAATATGAACTGGACCGTTGGATATTCGCTTATCTGGCTCTCCTGCCAGTGCTGGTCATCTACCTGGTCATCCGCATCATCCCGATTCTGCAAAGCTTCTGGCTGAGCCTGACAGATCTCAAGATGCCCAACGTGCCCAGCAATTTCGTTGGCCTCTCAAATTTCAAGGAACTGACCACCGATCCGAATTTCATCGCCGCCATTAGCTACACCACGCAATATGCTGTCGTAACGGTAGTCGTGGGCGTTGCGATCGGCCTGGCCCTCGCCGTTGTTCTGGCGGGCGCACTGCCGAGGGGATCCGGAATCTTCGAGCTCATCTACTTCATCCCTGTAATCACGCCGTGGGTTCCGGTTTCGATTGCCTGGAAGTGGATCTACGACCCATCTGTGGGCCTGCTGAACTACCTTCTTTCGTTTTTTGGCGTCGAACCAATCGGCTGGCTGCTCCGGCCCGAAACGGCTAAGTGGGCGATCATCGTCCTCGGCATTTGGAAGGTGATCGGCTATAACATGGTCATCTTTCTCGTAGGCATCCGGGCCATTTCCCTGGAGTATTACGAGGCCGCCGCGCTTGACGGAGCCAGTTTCTTGCAGTCGTTCAGGAAGATCACCTGGCCCCTTCTGCTGCCCATCACTTTGTTCGTGTTGGTAATATCTACCATCAATGCTTTCAACGTCTTTACGCCGGTCTATGTCATGACCCAGGCCGCGCAAGGCACGGGTGGCATTACCTTGCGTGTGCTGGTCTATGACATGTACCTCAACGCTTTCAATTTCCAACGCATCGGGTATGCATCTGCTGAGGCTTTAGTTTTGTTCCTCATCATCCTGGTGCTGACCATCGTCCAGTTCCGCCTGGTTCGCAGCGAGTAGAGGAGGCAGATCATGGAGCAGACGCGTGTCCTTCAACTGGGGCTGCCCGGCAGGATCATCACCTGGACGATCTTGATCCTGCTCAGCGTGATCATGGTGCTGCCTTTTCTTTGGATGATCTCTACTTCCTTCAAGCCGCCGACCGAAGTCATCGCATGGCCGCCCAATATGATTCCCCACAACCCGACGCTTGAGAACTACGCCAAGCTGCGCACTGCGGCCCCGTTCGTGCGTTTCTTCGCCAACAGCATCATCATGTCGACGATTTCCACGATCGGGATCATTATCACCTCCACCCTGGCAGGATATGTATTCAGCAAATACAAGTTCCCTGGCCGCAACCTGCTTTTCGCGATCATCCTCCTGACCGCCATGGTGCCGCTGGAGGTTTACATCCTGCCCTTGTTCATGACCATGGTGGACCTCAAGTGGCTGAATACCTACCAGGGCATGGTAGCGCCGTACGTGATCATGAGCTTCGGCATCTTCTTCATGCGCCAGAACATCGGGCACGGTATTCCCGACGAATTGCTCGAGGCGGCGCGCATGGATGGCGCTTCTGACTGGCGCGTTTTCAGCACGATGGTCTTGCCCCTATCGAAATCGGCGATCGGGGCCCTGGCCATCCTGGCCTTCCAGCAGGCATGGGCAGCCTTCATCTGGCCTTTGCTCGTCACGCGGAAGGTGGAAATGTACAATATGGAGTTAGGCCTGGGTTTCTTCCAGAATGCCTTTACCGTCGACTTCGGCCCGATTTCTGCGGCCTCGGTATTCGCTTTCATGCCGGTGTTGCTGGTCTACTTCGTCTTCCGAAAGCAGATCCAGCGCGGCGTGACTCTTGGTGCAGTGAAGGGATGAGGCGGCCCTGCCCGGCAAATCCTGTTTGCCGGACATAGTGAGCCTCCAGGGATGGGCGGTGCTGGTGATGGACGGCCAGCACCGTTTCTTTTTGCGGGCTTGCACCGGCGCGGTGGTGCGCCAGTGAACACGCAGAGTGCGAGGATTTGAGCCAATGGATCCGATCATAGATCTTGATACTTTGGCGGGGAGTTGGCCGCTCAGGCGGGCCGACATCTCTGTCCAGCGACTGCTTCAAATGATGGAATCACACCAGGTCGGAGAAAGCTGCGTTGTCTCGGCCCGGGGCATCTTCTATGATGACCTGGCCGGCAACAGCGAGACTCTGATGTGGTGCGCGAAGGAACCGGGGTTGATCCCGGCCGGCACGATCGACCTCCGCCGTTTCGTGGGCTACCGCGACGAGATCCGGCGCATGACGGATGCCGGCGTGAAGCTGTGGCGGCTGTTTCCAGAGCACCAGAGCTGGTCGCTGGACATGGCGCCGTTTCGCCGCGTGCTCGGCGCGCTGGAGGATGCCGGTGCGGTATTGTTCATCTATGGCCAGCCCAGCGCGGTGGCGCGTGCCACCGCCGGAGCGGGCATTCCGGTCATCGTCGGCGCTCACTATTACCAGATGGCTGACCTCCTGGCCGTGATGGAGGAGGGGGCAGGGTTCTATGTATCGACGCGGCAGTTGCACGGCCCTGGCGCGCTGGAGACCCTGATATCCGAGATGGGTGCGGATCGCCTGATCTTTGGTTCCGGCGCGCCACTGTCCGCGCAGGGCGCTGCCCTGAAACGAATTACGTCGGCCGGCATCGCGCCGGAGATCAGGCATGCGATCCTGGGCGGCAATCTGCGCCGGCTGCTGGGGAGGGCGCCATGAACGACCTGAGTCCGTTACGCATCGTCGACGTCCACGCCCACCTGGGTCGATGGTCATACCCGATCAAACAGGCCACCGCTGCTGAGCTGGCAGCTGAAATGCAGTCGCACGGAATCGAGGCGACGATTGCGTCGCATAGCCTGGCCATCATATATGACGCGGTCGAAGGCAACCGGGCGCTGGCCGAGGAGATACGCGACATCCGGCAGCTATGGGGCTATGTTTCGGTGAATCTGAATTATCCGGACCAGGCCATGGCGGAGCTCGAGCGCTATCTCGGTGGTGAGTCACCATTCCGCGATCGGTTCATCGGCGTCAAGGTTCATCAGAGCCTGTCGCGGCATCGTTTCGACACGCCGGAAGGACTGGAGATTACGGCTGCAGTGGCGGAGTATCGCGTGCCCATC
>CAYLZG010000091.1:11056-17546 GCA_964387985.1 uncultured Anaerolineales bacterium
TGCCAGCCGCCAAGGCCCATCCCGAAGTCCCATTCATCTTGGGCCACATGGGCGGCGATGCCTGGTGGGAGGGCGCACGGGTCGGAAGCGCGGCCCCCAACGTGTACCTCGAGCTGTGCAGCAGTTGGACCGATCCGGAGAAGGTCCGGGCCGCGATCGATGCGGTGGGCCCGGAGCGGGTGTTGTTCGGCACCGACGCCAACCTGTTTGCCGTTTCGCACATGGTCGGTGCAATGGAGGATGCCGGTCTCTCCGATGCGGAATTGCGCATGGTCATGGGGGGAAATGCCCGGCAACTATTTCCGGCAGTGGGCCGGTGAGGAGCGCCAGTGGCTGCCTATCACAAATCATTTTCCGAAGTGCCTGCCTATAGTGATCCCGGTTCGCAGAACCAGACCTGCCGGGATGTCGTGCCGCGCGGAATCGTGCCCGGCGTTGTGGTAGGCTACGATGTCATTGAGGGTCCGGGCCGCAATGGACTCGGTCGGCACCCGACATGGCACCAGGCCTTCGTCGTGCTCAGGGGCCGCGGGACCCTCATTCGAGGCGACGAGCAGATCGAAATCGAGGCGCCCTGCGTGGTGCATATTCCCCCTGACACCGATCATGACGTGCTGGTGGCAGCAGGGGAGCACATCGAATACGTCTACGTGACCCGGATGCTGGTGGAGGACTGATCGTGACCCCCCACAAGACTGACAACGGCGATATCGGTTGGTGGCGCGCATTCTGGGCGGAGAACGATCGCTCATTGTATGGAGACGCAGATATGGCTCTTGGAGACGCCCGGCCCGTCCGCCCGGCGTTCTCTGTGGAACGCGCTCGTGTGCCCATTCTCGTGGAGCTGGGTGAGGACTGGATCATCGACCGCATGGGCGCCGACTACCGGCGTTATATCCAGGGCTTCGACTATCAGCAGCAGGTGCGGGACGCATGCGCAGCCATCCTGATGGATGACATCGGACTCCATCTGAAGGCCAAGGTGGATTCTTCCTCGCTGCTGCATGGCTCCATCTATGGGATGACGATCGAGTACCCTGCGGACTCGACGCCGTGGCTGAACCATACTCTTCGCGATCCGGAGGACATCAGGCGGCTGATCGCGGCGATGGAAAAGGCCGACCTGTCTCAGGCAGGCCTGATGCCATGGTTTGTTGCCTCCTATCGCGCCCTGAACCGGCCGTATCGCTGGCGAATCCTGCATGACCCGACCTCCGTCCACGGGCCGGGAACCATCCTCGGTTTTCTCTTCGGTATCAACAACATGATGCTCGCCCTGTACGACTACCCGGATCTCATCCGGAGTCTGCTTGAGACGATTGCCGAGGTGACGGTCGGTTATTCTCGTACCGTACGTGAGCTCACCGGTGCGCCGATGACCGGGGTGGGTGTGTTCGATGACGTGGGCGGGCTGGTATCGCCGCGAACCTTCGGGCGTTTCTTTTTGCCGGTCTATGAGAAGATCTATGGCGAGCTTGCGCCCGGTCCCGACGACGACAGATTCTTACATAACGATGCAAGGGTGGCGCATCTACTGGACTTCTGCCGCGATCTGGGCATCAACGGCATCAACCCGGACCCAGAGACCGATCCTGCGGAGATACGTCGCAAGCTGCCGGATGCCATGATTTACGGCTGCGTGCCACCCTTGTTGCTGAAGGATGGTACGCCGGAGCAGATCATGTGCGCTGCCAGGCGAAGCATCGAGCTGGCCGGCGAGGGAGGCGGACTGGTCCTGACAACGGCCGGCAGTATCAACATGGGTACGCCGTATCAAAACCTCAGGGCATTAGCTGAGGCTGCCGAGCGATTTGGCCGCTACGAACGGGGCGGCCTGGTACGCATCGAATAAGTGCTGAAGGAGAAATGCAAGTGCAACCGAGCAGCGTGAATTCCAGACTCGTCATCGACGGCGGCGTCCCGATCCGCCGCGCTGCCTTTCCGAAATGGCCCGTCTTCGATGAACATGAGGAGCGCCTGCTGCTGGAGGTGCTCCATTCGGGAGAATGGGGCGCCCTCAAGGGCAGCAAAACCGCGGAGTTTCAGGCGCGATTTGCAGCTTATCAGGAGGCCAGATTCGGGATCTGCGTTCCCAATGGTACGCTCGCATTGGAGTTGGCGCTCAAGGCGCTCGGCGTTCATCACGGGGATGAAGTCATCACCACGCCTTACACGTTCGTCGCGACGGCGAACGCGGCGATCGCCATCGGTGCCGTGCCGGTCTTCGCCGACATAGACCTGGATAGCTACAATCTCGATCCCGCGGAGGTGGAAAAGGTAGTCAGCCCGCGCACGAAGGTGATCTTGCCCGTGCACATGGGCGGCCGTCCCGCGGACATGGATGCCCTGGGTGCGATTGCAGCTCGCCACAACCTGCGGATCCTGGAGGATGCCTGCCAGGCGTGGGGCTCGGAGTGGCAGGGCCGCCGTGTCGGCGCGATCGGGGCTCTTGGAGCGTTTAGCTTCCAGTCCAGCAAGAACATCACTGCGGGTGAGGGAGGGGCGATCGTCACGAATGACGAGGCCCTTGCTGAAACCTGCTGGTCGCTGCACAATGTAGGACGGGTGAAGGGCGGGCTCTGGTATCACCACGAGATCGTCGGCTGGAACCTGCGCATCACTGAATGGCAATCGGCCGTGCTGTTGGCGCAACTGGAGCGGCTTGACGAGCAGACCGGCCGCCGGGAGGCAAATGCGCGTTACCTGATCGAGGGCCTGTCGCAGGTGCCCGGAATCAGCCCGTTACAGGATGATGCACGCATCACGCGGCAGTCGCGCCATGTATTCATCATGCGCTACGATCCGGCGAAGTTCGGCGGGCGCTCGCGCGATCAGTTCATCGAGGCTCTGGTCAGTGAGGGCATTGACCCGGTTGCACCGGGATATGTCCCCCTGAACCGCGTCCCAGGAATACGCCGCGCAATGAGCGAGAACGGAGAGGCGGCCGCGCGTGGCCTCAGCACCGGTGCAGACGGCCTGCCGGAGCTGCCTGCTTGCCCGCGCGCCGAATGGGCATCCCAGAATACGGTTTGGCTGTACCAGTACGCGCTGCTGGGCGACCGTGCTGACATGGATGACATCGTCGCCGCAGCCGCGAAGATCCAGCGTGCGTGGGGCTGACAGTAGCGCCACAGTAAGGAGACATAAGGGTGAAACAGCTGAACTTTGCGATCATCGGCGTCGGCAATATCGCTCCGGTGCACGCAGCGGCCATCCGCCAGGTGCCTGGCGCCAGGTTGACGGCGGTCGCCACGCGCAGCCCTGAGCGCGGGCAGGCGTTCGCGGCCGATCAAGGGGCTGAATGGCATGCCGACTATCGCGAGGTGCTGGCGCGATCAGATGTGGATGTCGTCGCCATCGCTTCCCCGCACAACCTACATCTCCCCATGACGCTGGATGCTGCAGCTGCCGGCAAGCACGTGTTGTGTGAAAAGCCGATGGCGTGCACGGTTGCTGAGTGCGATGCGATGATAGACGCATGTGATAAGGCCGGCGTGTTGTTGGGCGTGACTTTCCAGGGCCGTTTCGAGCCATTGGCAACCGAATTGAAGGACATGCTCAGCAGTGGGCGCTTAGGCCGGCTTCTATGGGCCAGCTCGAACACGGTGTGGTACAGAGATGCAGCCTATTACCGCAGCAAGCCCTGGCGCGGCACGTGGGCCGAAGAAGGGGGCGGTGTTCTGATCAACCAGGCTATCCATGCGATCGATCTGTTCATCTGGGTGGCAGGTATGCCATCCCGCCTCACCGCTCAGGCCCACACGTTGAATCACGAGATCGAGGTCGAAGATGCCGCGGTGGCATTGCTGGAGTATGCCGGCGGTGCAATGGGGCTGATCCAGGCCACGACCGTCGCCTACCCGGGTTACGGCGAGCGGTTGGAGTTCTATGGCACGCAGGGCGGCGTGATCTATCACAAGGGTGAAGGCCGGCTGGAGTGGCATCTCATGGATCCCAAGGAGGATGGTGAGAAGCGCACGACAGCCAGCAGCGGAGCCGCCAGGCCCATGGACATCACCGCAGACGCACACGGCGCCCTCTTCCGCGAATTTGCTGAAGCCATTCGTGAAGGTGGCCGGCCACGCATCGACGGTCACGAAGGCCGCCGCAGCCTGGCGGTGGTCGAGGCGATCTATAGGTCTTCCCGTACGGAAGCGCCGATCACGCTGTCCGAACTCTAGCGACGGCGTCGCGTTCTCCCACTCTTTTGCACCGCAGGCTGCTGGAGCGCGCGCAGGCTGCGGTGCAGCTTTCCCAGCTCCTGCGGCTCGACGTCGCGCCATTCGCCTGGCGCTAGTCCCCGTGAAGTCAGCGGGCCGATGGCAACGCGCACCAGGCGCAGCGTGGGATGGCCGGCTGCAGCCGTCATGTGCCGGATCTGGCGTTTTTTGCCCTCGCGGATGATCATGCGGAGCCATGCGGTGGGAATCATCGGATTCTCGCTTACGGGCGTGCTGCGCGGCGGCAGATCCGGGACAGTCTCCAGAATCTCCACCTCAGCCGCGGCAGTTGTGACGCCCTTGACTAGCACGCCATGGCGCAATGTATCCAGAGCGCTCTTTGAAGGAATGCCTTCCACCTGCACGAGGTAGGTCTTCGGAAGATGGTAATCCGGGTGCGTCAGGCGATGCGCCAGTTCGCCGTCGTCGGTGAGCAGCAGCAATCCCTCGCTATCCTGGTCGAGCCGGCCCGCCACGCTCAGCCCAGGTACGGGCACGAAACGCCCCAGTGTATCCCGCCCTTCAGGATCGTCGAACTCTGACAGGACATCATAGGGCTTATAGAACAGCAGATAGCGCCGCGGCTCTTGTGCCTCCCGAGGCTGCTCGGGATAACGGCGTCTGCGTCGGCCAGAATCTTCGGCTGCTGGCATGGAACCCTCCGCCGGCATGATGGGTGCATTCGTAGTGACCATTGTACCACGGATCATAACACGTTCTTCCAGACCTAATTGGACAGGGATGCCATTCTCTCCTACAATAATTGGACGTAGCCCGTTTGTCTCCTGGCTGACTGCAGGTGAGCCAGGAACTTGAGTTGGTATTGGAGGAGGATTTGTGAAGACTCTGGGGCATGTTGCTGTATATTCTACCCCCGACTCGAAGATCGCTCGCCTGAGCGAATTGGCCTATAACCTCTGGTGGAGCTGGACCCCCGAAGCGCAAGCGCTGTATCGAGACATCGACCCAGATTTGTGGAAGCGGGTCAACCATAATCCTGTAAAGTTCCTCCGGTTGGTCAGCCAGGGACGCCTAGACTGGGCCGCCTCGGACGAGCAATACCTTGCTCGTTATCGCCAGGTGATGGACGCGTTCGATGCGTACATGCATCCCAAGCCCGGTGAAACCTGGCATACCCGGCACCTGCCGGGCACTGAGGATCCGTGCATTGCCTATTTTTCGGCCGAGTTCGGCCTGCATGAATGCCTGCCCATCTACTCGGGTGGCTTGGGCATCCTGGCCGGCGATCATTGCAAGACCGCCAGCGATCTCGGCCTGCCTTTCGTGGCGGTAGGTTTCCTCTACCCGCAGGGCTATTTCCAGCAGCGCATCGACGCTGATGGCCGCCAGGAAGCAATCTACGAGAAGCTCGATTTTGCAGAGGTGCCTGCGCAGCCTGCCGTCAAGGGTAACGGGGAGCAGGTTCTCGTCCATGTGGATCTGCCCGGCCGCACGGTGTACGCGAAAGTATGGTGCATCCAGGTGGGCCGCGTGCCGATCTATCTCATGGACACCGATGTGGAGCAGAATGCCCCCGGCGATCGTGAGCTCTCTGCACGCCTGTACGGGGGCGATGTGCAGATTCGTATCTCGCAGGAGATCGTGCTGGGCATCGGGGGCGTCCGTGCACTTCGCGCGTTGGGTCTGAAGCCGACGGTTTGGCATATGAACGAGGGGCATGCCGCTTTCCTCCAGCTTGAGCGCATTCGCGAGCTGGTGCAGGAGGATCACCTGCCCTTTGAGACAGCCTTGTGGTCCGCGCGCTCCAATGCACTGTTTACCACGCACACCCCTGTGCCTGCGGGCAATGACGCGTTTGGTTTCGACCTCATGGATCGTTACTTCGGCCAGTACTGGGGCAGGATGGGCCTGGATCGCGAGCGTTTCCTGAACCTGGGCCGGCACGATTATGCATGGGGGCCTCAGTTCAGCATGACAGTGCTTGCGCTGCGCACCGCAGGTTTGGCCAACGGTGTCAGCGAACTGCACGGCGAGGTGTCTCGGCGGATGTGGCAGTCACTGTGGCCCGGCCTGTCCGAAGCTGAAGTGCCGATCGATCATGTCACCAATGGGGTCCATACGGACACCTGGATCCATCCTGGCCTTGCAGCCCTGCTGGACCGGCACCTGGCGCCCAATTGGCGCGATGCGATCGATGAGCGACCGACCTGGGCCGGCGTGGTCGATATCCCCGATGATGCATTGTGGGCTCAGCACCAGGCTGCCAAGATGGAGATGCTGGCTTTGGTGCGCGAGCGCACGGCCGCCCA
>CAYLZG010000092.1:0-6507 GCA_964387985.1 uncultured Anaerolineales bacterium
CTTCGCGAGTTCTTCACTGACCGGAAATTCTACTCGGTCATGCTCAAGGTTGCGCTGCCCATTGCAGCGCAATCGCTGGTCTTCAACCTGCTCAATGCGGTGGATGTTCTATTGATCGGGCAACTGGGCGAAACCTCCGTCGCAGCAGTGGCCCTGTCCAACCAGTGGACGTTCCTAATGAACCTGTTCCTGTTCGGAGTGGGCAGCGGCACTGCGATCTTCACCGCGCAGTCTTGGGGCCGCCACGACGTACCCAATCTGCGACGCGCGTTTGGTATTGGACTTACAGTGGGTGTTTTCGGCAGCATACTGTTCGCGACAACGGCGCTGCTGATACCGTCTGGCGTCCTCCGCCTCTACACATCTGACCTAAATGTGGTAGTGTTGGGCGCGCCGTATCTGCGCGTCGTGGCGCTCTCCTATGTCTTCACTGCATTAAGCACGGTCTTCGGCATCACACTGCGCACAACGAGGCACATCAAGCTGCCCGTCACCGTCAGTGCCTGCGCTCTGTCACTCAAGACACTCCTTGCCTACGGCTTGATCTTTGGTAGCTTTGGGTTGCCGGAGCTCGGGATCAGGGGCGCCGCGGTCGCCACAGTCATCGCTCGCGCGATCGAGTCCGTCGTATTGCTTTCTCTCGCATACCGCTGGCATCTGCCGCCAGCCCTCGTCCCTGCCGATATGCGCGGGACCAATCGCGCATTCATCCTTACGTTCGCCGCGACGACGGTGCCGGTGATCCTCAACGAGGTGATCTGGGCCCTGGGCACGAATGTCTACACAGGAATCTACGCGCGGATCGGCACCGAATCGGTGGCCGCGCAGAACATCGCCAGCACCATCGAAGGCGTCGTCCTTGTGCCTCTGTTTGGGGTGGGCCACGCCTGCGCCATCATCCTGGGGAACGCCATCGGCGCAGGCGACAACACGCTTGCGCGTGACTATTCGCGCAAATTCCTCGCGCTCGCGATTGCGATCGGCCTGGTTCTGGGCACGGTTATCTTTGGCGCATCGCGTTTCATCCTGGGCGCCTACAACATTTCGCCCCAGGCAGCGGGCTACGCGCGCGGGGTCATGATGGTGATGGCATTTGCCCTCTGGTTGAAGGCGGCCAATCTGCTGATCGTGGTGGGTATCCTTCGCAGCGGAGGTGACACGCGCTTCAGTCTCGCGATTGACACCGGGCCAATGTGGCTGATCGGCATTCCCCTCGCAATGTTAGGCGCCTTTGTGCTCCATCTCCCCGTGTACTTCGTGGTGCTGATGGTGATTCTTGGCGACGAGCTCACCAAGTTCCTGCTTGGGATGTGGCGTGTCCGGTCAGGGCGATGGCTGCGTGACGTAGTCACCGCCCTGAGTTGAAGCCGGCGTGACTAGCGCATCTCCTGGCCGCCCGTGACGTTGATGGCTTGGCCAGTCATGTAGCTCGCCTGGTCCGATGCCATGAAGACGACAACATTGCACACATCGTCATAGGTGCACCCGCGTTTCATGGGCACCTGATCGATGTATTTCTGGCGCACCTGTTCCACTGTGAGCCCCTGGTTTCTCGCATATTGGTCGAAGAGCGACTCCTGCCATAGCGTGCCGTCGAGCAGGTTGCCGGGGCAGATCGAATTCACCCGCACCCCCAGCTCGGCCAGTTCTAACGCCAGGCTCTGCGTGAATCCGATACCCCCGAACTTGGAGGCGGCGTACGCGGAGTTCTTGAAGCTGCCCTTCTTCCCCGACTTCGAGTTGATCTGGATGATCGCCCCACTGCGTTGGGCTTTCATGATGCGGGCAGCCGCGCGTGAGGTCAGATAGTAGCCAAACAGATTGACCATCATGACCGCCTTCCATTTGCCAGCGTCGGAATCAACCACCTCCTCGGCGATGAGGATGCCGGCATTGGAGACCAGGATGTCGAGCCGGCCGAACTCGGCCATGCAAGCCGCAAAGCCTTCATCCACCAAGGTCTCATCGGTCACATCCATTCGCACAGCCAGGGTGCGGCGGCCGGTTTGCTGCCGGACCAGTTCTGCAGTTGCCTCGGCCTGTTCGCTCTTGATGTCGGCGACGACAACATGGCATCCCTCGCGCGCCAGCCGGAGACAAATGGCCTGTCCCAGCCCCTGCGCGCCGCCGGTGACCAGTGCAATTCGATCAGAGAGACTACTCATATGCGTTCCTTATGGCTGAATCTGTATGCTACTCGTCCTTCAGCATCACCCGGAGGAGTTCGGCTTCGGCTTCGTTGGTCCACTCGCGACCGTCTTTGAGCTTCGCGTGCACGGTGGGAAGCGTATCTTTCAAGTCAGGTACCGCGGTCAGCGGCAGCGGCCTTATGTGCGGGTAGATGACAACCTTTCCCGGATAGACCGTGTCCATGACCGACCGGAGGCCATCCTTCACTGCTTCCAGCGAGCCGATCGCGGCCACGGAGCGGTTCGGCGACAATGTGCCGGACTCTGCGAAGTGGAGCATCAACTTGAGATCGTCGATGCTGGATGCAGAGTGCCCGATGATGCGGGTGCCGCGCGTGTACGCTTCGCTCAGGTCCAGGCTCGCCTGTGTGCCGCGGCCGACGCCCGCAAACACGTTCATGACTCCACCTTCGGCCAACCACTTTGCCGAATCGGCGATCAGGGGCGCCACAGGGGCCAAGACGACGATATCGTCGAATCCCTGCTTCCTAAAGGCCGCCATGCTCGGCTCATAGGTTTCGGTCTTGGTCGGATTCAGGCAGATCAAGTCGACGCCCTGCGATGCCGCCTCGGCCCGATATGAGTCGCACAGGTCCGCCAGGCGCATATCGCTGACATCGGTGCAAACGATGGTCGATGGACCGTCCGGGACCTGGATCGCGCGCTGCACGTGCATCCGGCCCATCGGTCCGCCGGCTCCGACGAACCACGCACGGCCTCCTGGTTTGAGTGCCGAGCGCACCGAGGGCTGGCGGTAGGCGTCCGATAGGTCCGGGCTGCTGCTCCCGACGAATACCCACCGGTTGTAGTGTACGCGGCCCACATCGACATTGACCGGCCGGGCCATCGGCTGGACGCCCACAAGCGCACACACCCCGAAATCGGCGAGGTGCGGGCTCACGGTTTCGATCAACTCAGGTGTGGGATCAAGCACAACGATGTCGTCGAAGTGATTTGGCGCCGGCTTGCCATCGAAGTTCGTTCGCGGCCCGGTCTCGTCTGTCGTGGGGTGCGCTGGATCGTCTACGGTTGCAACGGGGACGCCGAGTGACCCAGCGCGTTCCCGCAGCCATGCTTCAAAATCGGGAGAGACGTGCGTCAGGTACAGCCGCGCAGGATGCGAGATCTCATCGAAGCCGCGCCCGATCGTCAGGGAGCGATTTCCCGCCGCGGGTCCGCCGATGATCCACAATACACCACCGGTCTTGATCCCTGTGCGATACTTCAGCTCATATGCTGCCGTGACACAGGCCCACGGCTCGGTCAGAGCACTCTCGGCATATCCGGTGCCGGGCTGGACTGGCAACAGGTAGTTTCCGTCATCGCCGTTGAGAATGGTCTGCGTGATCGCTGCGTACTCGGACAGCCCGCCCTGCAGCATGTACCCGTAAGCCAGGTTCTCGCCGTTCTTGTATATCTCCGCCTGGACGATGAAGCGGTCACCCGGCTGGTATCGGTCCTGCAGGGAGCTGCCAACCTGTACGACCGTCAGCGACACTTCATGGCCGAGTACGACCGGATCCTTGGCGATATCCTTGGTGATGCGCGGATGCTGCTGCCCCAGCCGTATCACTTTGATGTCCGAAAAACACAGGCCGCAGGCATCGTGGCGGACGAGCAGCTCATCCGGACCAATCACAGGCATAGGGACTTCGATATAGCTGTCACTTACCCCCAGATTCTCCAGTCCCGCGCCGTATAGCGGCCAGATCCGGTTTATCTGGCTCTTCGGCGCCAGGCCTTGACGGTAGCTCTTTAGTTCATCGGACATGGTGCTCTCCTCGAATTAGTGCGGCCTCGCATGCGTCTACGGACGCGTGCGTCACAGAAGTGCTCACAGGCCGAGTATATGCGCAAGCTTCTTGATTGTGAAACGTGCACGGTAGTAGTGGCCGGCGCGAAGACCCATTTCATATTCCTCCGCGCTCAAGCCAAGCGCCTCCGGCGTTGTAGCGCCGCCGGTCTGTCCCAGCCAGGATTCGATTTCCGAAGCAGGCGGCGTGGTGGACGCAATGCGCAGAACCTCATCCCACCTGTCGACGATGTGCTTGCGCAGCGCGTCATGCTGCGCCGCAGTCATACTTAGGAACGCCTCCTGGGTCTCAATGGCGAATCGGGCATGCTCGCCATAGCCTTCGCTGATCGCGGCTTCCTCGGTCGCGCGTGAGGGCATGGGCGTTTCAGCCAGGCGGGAGCGTACATCTTCCGCGCGCAACCGGCGCACTTGGTCGTACAGGCGTGCGCTTGCGAGCACGCCCAGGCCGACCTTCGCGCCGTGGAAGATCGAATGCCGCCCCTCGCGCAGCAGCTTCATTTCCCAGAAGTGCGATACATGATGTTCGTATCCCGACGCAGGCCGGGTCTCGCCGAAATCCAGCATGCAGAACCCCGTCTCGATCAATCCGAGAAAGAGGGACTCTATGCCTTCGGGCCTTGCAGCCACCAGGGAATCCAGCTTATCCACGCAGTTCCAGACAGCTTGTCGTGCGCGCTGTGCGATCTTCGCGTCGTACGGTTCACCCCACATGACATGGCCCAGCTCCCAGTCGGCTACCGACGTCAACTTGGCAATCAGGTCGCCGAAACCCGCTGCAGTCAGCATCCGTGGTGCAGCGCACAATGTCGGCAGATCCCCGAAGACGGCGACCGGTCCCTGGCAGCCAACCGTCACCTTGGCGCCGTCGATAATCATGGGCGCGCCGATGGACGTGTATCCGTCGACTGAGGCCGCTGTCGGCAGGGAGATGAACTCCGAGTTGGAGCGGTGGCTAACGAAGCGTGTTACGTCGGTGACTGTGCCCGAGCCGGTCGCAACGAAAGTCCGCGCGCCCTTGTCCAGTCCCAGCAGCACCTGGTAGACGGATGCTGCATCTGCGCCGATATCATCGCCCCGCAGGATGATCGCTTCCGCATTCAGGCCAGCGGCCTTGAGCGCGGCCTCCGCTCGTTGTCCCAGTGCCGCATAAGTGTTGCCGTCTGCTACGAGAGTCAGGCGACTCAGGCCGCGCTCGCGACAGAACCGGATCAACCGCTCCAATGTATCGGCGCCCACGTATACGGGCAGGTGTTCAGCCATATTGCCCTTCGACTCCTTTGTGTTTTACACCCATTTAGGCTACACTGACTCCATGTTGTTCTGTAATTAAGGAGTCACTTTCGTGAATCAGCCTCTTGATATCCCCGTGGAAGCACGCATTTCCAACCTTGAGCGGCAGTGGGCTGCTGCGTTCCAGCGTAAGGACGTGGCCGCGCTCCAGAAGATGATGGCAGACGGTTACTCCCTGGTTATCGCTGTGGAAGGCCTCCCACTGCAAGTTGTGCCGCGCAATGCGTGGCTTGAAGCGTTGGCCGACTACAGCATTACGGAGACATCCGTCGACCATATCCACGTGCGCATGTATGGCGATGTTGCAGTCGCCGTCATGTTGTGGCGGCAGACGGCAACCCTCCACGGCGAAGATCGCACCGCAGTCTTTATGCTTACCGACATCTGGGTGGACGTGGACGGTGAGTGGCGCCTTGCTGAGCGCCACTCCTCTCGTCCTGAGCACCCGGGCGCCGCCCGTCCTCAGTCACAGACATTGGATTGTGACGCCTGCTAGTAATCGTAGGCAAGCGCATTCAGTACGGCGTCAGGCGAGGACGCACTTGGCAGGTCAAACAGCCTGCGCATGCGATCTTCTCCTGGCGTCGCACGACGGCCTGCTGTCTCATAGAACGCATTCCGAGCCCGTCGCGCCGGCAGATGTGTTCGCGCCCAGTCACTTTGGTAGCCCCACCCCCGCGTACTCTGGAGTACGGTGTGTCCATAGATGAAGTACGCGCCCGCCATGAACGCGCCATTCAGGGGGGCCATGGCTGGCGCTGCAAAGTCATCGACCAGCCGGTTGCCCGGGCTGTTCATCTCGGTGCCCACATTTAGCGGGAGGTCCAGCGCTCCCGCCATCTTGGCGATCGCATGCAGCTTCTGGACCTTGAGGTGGCGCGTCTCGGGATCGGCGATATTCCAGTTGCGATCAGGGATGACGTTAAGTGCGGCCGCGCCTTTCCCAATGAGCAGGCCGAGCAGTTCGTCTATGGCCTGCTCGCCCTCGCTCAGCCCATCCAGCCATGTAGCGCACGGCACCGCACCGCATGCGACGATGAGCCGGTGATACTCTTCGATCGTAGGGAATGATTGCGGGCTGGGCTGGACATAGCCAACGCCCCCCCTTTTCATGAGCCTGGAGCGCAGCAGGTTCGAGAATTTCGCATAATCACTGATAACGGCCGCAACCTGGTCGTCCTGTAGCCCCACTTTCCCGGCCCAGAACTTTAC
>CAYLZG010000092.1:6533-16976 GCA_964387985.1 uncultured Anaerolineales bacterium
GCGGCATTGATCAGCGCGGCCAACATGTGCCGCTCGGTTGCGTTGCCTGCGGGTGTGAGCGGCAGGACGTCTGCCTCGTAGTTGATCTCCAGTGGCGCAAGATGGGCATTTAGGCGTCCGAGCATCTCGCGATTTCGTCGCGCAGCACGCGTCCGCATCGATGCGAGGATTGGCGCCACCTCACTCGGTGGCTGGCCGGATGTGAAGCCAATCCCCATGTGGTAATAGATGCCTGGCTCACCAGGGGAGTTGATCTCGCGCGTCGCGAATTCCGGGACGAACACGCGGGTCTCAATCCCCGCGCTGCCGCGAACCCCTAGTAGCTCACACGCAGAGAGGAACTCGTCCACACCGTCCAGGACGTCGAAATCGACGATGCCAATCGCCGCAAAGCCACTCTTCTTGGCCAGCCAAGCCAACGATGCAGGGGAGTGTCCGTAAGCGTTGTACGAGAAGAAAGTGTGGCAGTGCATGTTCACGATGCCCAACTGTGGGGTCAGCTCCACCTCCTCTCGTTGCACGAGATAGGCCAGTTCGTGTAGCGATGATATTCTCTCGCGATAATCGAAACTGTTCAATCTGGCTTCAAGCTTGTGGATGTTCGCGCTGATGGTGCACCTCCGGCTCGTCTTGGCCACTGCTGAACATCGCCACGCACCCCCAGGTTCCGTGCAGCGATGCTCAGCAGGGAGCTCCTGGTTTACGATTACAGTTTCTTGCCCAGCAACAACTTGGCGTTGTTCTCACCGCCGTTGGCCGCGTATAGCACCGGCAGGGGCCGGTCCACGCCCTCGATATAAGCCGGCCGGTTGGCCCAGTTGGCCTGTGAGAGAACGCAGTTCAGGTCCATCCAGTATTCCAGGCGCGCAGGACTGAGGCCCTGGACCATGTGGAAGTGGTTCGCGGGCGGCAGGTGTTTGTATTCGCCCATCGTTGCGTACTTCGGCACGACGAAGGAGTGCGGCCAGGTGTTGTTCGTCATGTCGGCCAGGGCAGAGGCCAGCGGTTCGGGCACCTCGGCCGTCTCGGCCTCATCCCAGCTCAGGCTGAACAATCCGCTCAGTGAGCTGTAGGCCAGGCGGCCGGCGATCCCTGCCAGTCCGCCCGGCGACTTGAAGGTCACGGAATTGCCCATGCCGGGAAAATACCCATCATCTGCCAGCGGCATGCTAACGCCGCTCAGGATTTCCTCGATGCTTGCACCCGGCTTGGCCGCCCAATCGAGCGATGCTGATCCGGAGTTGTCGCCGTCCACCAGGCCCTTCGTGGCCCATGCTTCGTCCCGCGGCAGAGAGTAGCCGATGCGACCGGCCAATTGGCCGAGTTCCCAGGGTTCCCACACTTTGCGGAAGTCCATGAAGAGCGGCGGCTGCCCGGCGGTGAGACCTGAGAAGACGAGCATGGTGAGCAGTCCCTGTACGTCTGCCTCGGTTGCGAAGGGCACTACTTGCTTGCGCCCGGTATGGTCGAAGGTCGAGTTGAAGAACGACTCCATCGCATCGGCAACCGGCAGAGGCAGCCCGCGGCGGTCGGAGCCCCATTCGAGCTGGCTCATGAAGCCGCCACCAACAGCATGCAGATCTTTCAGCAGGTTTCGGGTGATCAGATACAGCGCCAGGCTTTGGTCGAAGCGGTCCGAATCCACCTGGTCGCGCAGCTCGACCCTGTGTCCAAGATGCTTATCCACAAAGCCGCGCAGAGCCTTGAGTTCCGCCGCATCGTAGGCTTTCTTGTTGAGCATGTCAGCCAGG
Source organism: uncultured Anaerolineales bacterium (assembly GCA_964387985.1). Taxonomy (GTDB): domain Bacteria; phylum Chloroflexota; class Anaerolineae; order CG2-30-64-16; family CG2-30-64-16; genus JALOOB01. Next base: position 8,285 of record CAYLZG010000092.1, read on the forward strand.
AGTTTCATGTCCAGCCGTGTGATTTCGATGCCGAACTGCTGCCGTGTGGGGATCACATGCGCCAGCGCGGTCTCCATGCCCATCGAGTCATGACCAAAGATGACGACCCGGCGACCCTTGAGCGCCTGCGTCGCCAGCGCAGCGTGCGCCCAATCGATCAGCGCCTGCGCCGTGCCCTCGGTCATCTGTGGGTGCAGGCCGGTATCGGGCCACGTTCCCACGTTCAGATGCGACATGCGCCCGTATTGCGCGAGCGCACCGTTGACTGCGTGCGAGAATACCACGCCCGGCTTCGGCCCCGAGTTACCACACGTAAAATTGATCGGGGTCTCCCTGGGAAACTGCTGCAGGAGTGAAATCACGGTGAGCTGGGGAAATGCCCAGGTATCCGGCGCGCACACAAGCACTTTGACGCCGGCATCCTGAAATTGCTTGGCGACGATATCCGCCTCGGGCTCGCCGTCGACCAGAATCGGCGCCCACACAACCTTCGCGGGCGAGCCATCGGGCAGCTTGACGCGTTCGGCCAGTGTGTCCGCCACCATCTGGCAGATGTTGCGGCACCGCTGCCGGCTCTCCGCATCGACACGGGGATCGCCAGGCGCAAAAACGCCGATTGCGGGCGCGTTTCGTTGAAGTTCGCTCACAGAATCCGACATCGCAATCGCCTTGCCCATGAAAGAATCCTCCTTGATGGTTCATGTTACACATGTCATGGAAACGTTACCATTATAGGCAGCAGAAGTGGCATTGTCAAGGAAGCGGCTGCGTCTTGGAAAGAATGCCATGGCTGGAATCGCCTTCCGGCGACCGTCGTGGTATACTGTTGATCTGGCTGCCAGCCGATCCCGATTAGCGGGTTCAAATCCCGCCCCGCGCCACACGCCGTGGGCTCGGGCGTAAGGAGAATTGGACGTGATCACCCCCGAGATAATTTCCCGCGGCCTCGACCGCATACTCCCGTTTGTTCAGAAGCCGGCCCGCTACACTGGCGGCGAATACAACGCTGTCGTCAAGGACTGGGACGCTGTGTCCTATCGCCTGGCGCTTGTCTTCCCCGACATCTACGACCTGGGCATGTCCAATCTGGGCCTGGCCATCCTCTACGATCGGGTGAACCACCAGGAAGATATGTTGGCGGAGCGTGCATACACCCCTTGGATCGACATGCGCGACGCGCTCAAGCGCAACAGTCTTCCGCTTTACTCGTTGGAGACTCGCCATCCGCTGGGCCAGTTTGACGTGCTCGGCTTCTCGCTGCCGTATGAGCAGCTGTACACCAACGTGCTCACTACGCTTGACCTGGCGGGAGTGCCTTTGCTGGCGGCTGAGCGCACCGGCGAGCCGTTGATCCTCGCGGGGGGCTCCGCGTGTCTTAACCCCGAGCCTATGCACGCATTTTTCGATGCCTTCTTTGTAGGCGAAGGCGAAGATGCCGTGGTAGAAATCACGCGCACCTGGACCGACGCCAGGCGGGCGGGCCTGGATCGGACTCAAGCTCTTGCCCGTCTCGCACGGATCGAAGGCGTCTATGTGCCCTCCCTCTATGAGTTGATCTACAGCTCTGACGGCACACTGGCCGAAACGCGCCCCATGCATGAGGACGTGCCCGCCATGGTCACGAAGCGCATCGTTCCTGTGCTGCCGCCTCCGGTTACCCGTTTCATCGTGCCGTTCATCGATATCGTCCATAATCGCGCTGCCATCGAGATTCAGCGCGGCTGCACGCGCGGCTGTCGCTTCTGCCAGGCCGGCATGATCTTCCGTCCCGTGCGTGAAAGGCCGATCGACGAGGTGCTCGCTGCGGTCGACCGTGTGGTGACCGAGACGGGCTTTGAGGAAGTTTCCTTCTTGTCCCTCTCCTCCTCCGACTACCGGGGGATCGAGGAGTTGGTGAGCGAGGTGGTCTCCAGGCACGGCCACGACAAGCTGTCGATCGGCCTGCCGAGTCTGCGCATCGAATCCTTCAGCATAGACTTGATGGAGAAGCTGGAGAAGGGCCGGCGGCGTTCGGGATTCACTTTCGCGCCCGAAGCAGCCACCGACCGGCTGCGAGATGTCATCAACAAGCCAATCAGTACGCAGGCGATGCTCGACACCGCGCGAGAGGTATATGGACGCGGCTGGACCACGATCAAGATGTACTTCATGATCGGCCATCCCACCCAGACGCTGGAAGACGTGCAGGCAATTGCGGATCTCGCGCATGCGGTGCGCAGGATCGGATACCAGGTGTTGGGCCGGAAGTCCAGTGTCCGCGTCGGCGTCAGCACTCTCATTCCCAAGCCGCACACGCCCTTCCAGTGGGCTCCGTTGGCCGATGAGAATACGATTCTTGCCCAGATCGGGGTGCTCGAACGGCAACTCCGCGCGCCCGGTCTGGAGTTCAGCTGGAATCACCCCGATGAGACGCTCCTGGAGGCCACCCTCAGTCGCGGCGACCGGCGGTTGGCGCCTGCGATTCTGCGTGCCTGGGAGCTGGGCGCGGCCTTCGATGGTTGGGGCGATCAGTTTCGGGCGGATGCGTGGAGGCAGGCTTTCGCAGAGACGGGCATCGATCCTGAATGGTACGCGCGTCGTGAGCGGAAGCTTGACGAGATGTTGCCGTGGGACCACATCAGCGCAGGCGTGTCGAAGCGCTTCCTGGCGGATGAGTATGAGCACGCCCTGCAGGGTGCGGTGATCGATGATTGCCGGGAACACTGCTATTCGTGTGGCATCTTGGGAAAGTTCAAGGAGGAGCGGCGCGGCGTCGCCGATGAGGCCTGGGGCTGCCCACCGTTGGGGCGAGGCCGGGATCGACAGCCCGTCTCCGCGCGGCCTGTGCCGCTCTACTTCAATGAGGAAATGAGCCCGAAGTTGGCTCCCACCGCCGGGCCGCGGGTGCCTCAGCGGCACAAAGCTTAGGACGGGTATGGCCGAGACTTACGTGCAACGAATGAGGGTCTGGTTTTCAACCGGCGAAACCGTGAAATACGTCGGGCACCTTGACATGCACCGCGCCTGGGAACGGGCGATCCGTCGTGCACAACTACCGCTAGCTTACACCCAAGGCTTCAACCCCCAGCCGCGCATGCAGTTTGCTGCTGCGCTCGCAGTGGGGTTCACGGGGCAGGCTGAGGTTGCCGACATCTTTCTGAACGATGAATTGCCTGTGCCCGAGTTCCTCCGCCGGTTGAGCGAAGCTTTGCCGCCGGGCATTCGGCCCACCGCCGCAGAGCCAGTATCCCGCGATCTTCCTTCGCTCCAATCCCAGGTGACCGGCGCGCACTACACGGTTGAAGTAGAAAGCGGCGCAGTTCATGGCCCGGCCCAACGCCTGGCGCGATCGACGCAAGGGCAAGGATGTCTCGTCATACGACCTGCGTCCTCTCGTACAGTCGCTTGCATACCGTGGCGAAACTTCGTACGGCCACTGTTTCGATGTGGCCATGTGTGCAGAGCCGGGAGCCACCGGCAGGCCCGATGAGTTGTTGGCCGAACTGGGCTATGAATCAGCCCCAAGAAGGATCACCCGCCTGGCTCTGATCTTCCTGCAGCCCTGAAGGATCCGGCCCGCCTAGAGCACCGACGCGGCAAACGTGATTGAGTAGTGCCGGCTCTCGCCGGGCGCCAGTTCGACCAGCATGCCGAGGCGCCGCGCTTCTGCGCGGCCTTCTAGCGTGCACGTGTTGCCGGGCTCGACTCCCAGCACGTACATCCCCTCGCCCATCATCTTCCACTGCATAAGGAAGGGCAGTGTGTCGGCGCCCCAGCTCAATTGCGCAGCGATCCCGGCTTCCCGGTTGGTGATCCGCGCGGTTGCTCGGGACTTCTCATCGCTCTTGGCTTCGATGATGAAGACTTCTTCCTCGAAACCTGGGGTCGGGGGCTGCAGTTTCAGATGCCGGTCCAGCGCTGCCGCGGCGCGTTCGGTTCGTGGCGTGACCTTCGAAACGGGGAGATCGAGCTCGGTGGCTGGGCTGACGAGGGGAAAGCCCAGGTTGAAATGATAGAGGATCATGTGAGATGCGGGCTCATGGCCTTCGTTGATCACCTCGTCATCGATCGTCAGCGCGTTTGCACCCAGCATCGTGCTGATCCGCCGCCGAAGCAGGAGGTTCTCTCCGAACGGCCGCGTCTGGCGCACCTGTCCAGAGATCTCCAGCCGGTACTCGTCGCCCGCCCAATAGGTGCGATAGGCGATCTGGTCTGCCGGGAGGTTGCCGATTCGTCCGTGGATGCCGAAGGACTCGCCATCTTCCGAAGGCGATCCGAAGTGATCCAGCCCGCACGTGGAGAGCAGTCCACCTCCCCAGTTGCGCAGCCAGCCGAGCCCCTGGGGTTCGAAGAAGGCCGGATGCGCTTCATCCCCCGGCGATAGCCAGCCGAGCGCTTTTCCGTTGAGTGAGCACGAGGAGATATCGAGCGCACGGTCCGCCAGAACGTGAAAGGTCAGGCCCGAGCCAGTCCATACTTCGAATCCCCGCAAGCCGCGTGCCCGTCCGTCCGTATGCTCGACCGCGCGAATGCCGGCGAGTTGGTCCATCCGGCCGGTATACCGCCGCAGTTCATCTCTGGTCCACTGGCGACCAATTAGCACCGGCATGAAATCCTCCCGTATCTACCGATAGCCCTCGGCCTGAAGGTTGAAGAGCCGCGCATAGGCGCCGTCCAGTGCCATCAGCTCGGGATGGCTGCCGAGTTCCAGGATCTTGCCTGCTGATAGCACGACGATCCGGTCTGCCATGCGCACGGTGGAGAAGCGGTGCGAGATCAGGACTGCGATCCGGCCCTCCATCAATTCGCCGAAGCGCCGGAATACCTCGTACTCAGCCTCTGCGTCGAGCGCGGAGGTTGGCTCGTCCAGCACGAGTACCTCGGCCTTGCGCATGAACGCACGCGCGAGCGCGATCTTCTGCCACTGCCCGCCCGACAGTTCCTGGCCCTTCTCCCAACGCCGCCCCTGTGGCATCTTTTCGACGATCGCGTCCGCACCACCGCGATCTGCTGCATCTTTGATCCTGGCAAGGTCATCGAGCGCGTCCACCTGGCCGAAACCGATGTTTTCGCGTACGGTGAACTGGTAGCGCACGAAGTCCTGGAAGATGACGCCGAAGCGCTGGTGCAGGCTCGACAGGTCATATTCGCGCAGGTCCACGCCGTCGAGCAGTATCTGGCCGTCGGTTGGGTCGTAGAGCCGCGTCAGCAGCTTGATCAGTGTTGTCTTGCCTGCACCGTTGAGACCGACCAAAGCGATGCGCTCGCTGGGTTGGATGTGAAGATTGATGTTGCGCAGCACGAAGGTGTCGGATCCGGGATAGGAGAACGAGACGTTGCGGAATTCGATTCCCTTGCGGATCGGTTCCGGTGCGATGAGGCCGTTCTCCGGCTTGGGCAGGACAGGCTCCAGTTTCAAGTAGTCGAGCAGGTTGTCGAGGTACAGGTTGCTCTCATAAAGTCGGTTCAGACCAGTGAGCAGCGCGAGGATCGAGTTCTGCGACTGCCGGAAGATCCCCAGAAACATGGTCATGTCACCCAGGGTGATCCGGCCCGCAATTGTGCGCAGGACGATCCATGCATAGCTGCCGTAGTAAGCCAGGTTGGAGATCAGGCCCCAGCCCAGACCTGCTACCGTGCGCCGCTGGGCGATCGCAAGGTCCTCCATGTAGAACTTCGTGAATAGCTCCTGGTAGCGCCGCAGCAGCGGTTTGCCCAGCCCGAAAAGCTTGATCTCCTTCACGGTGTCGTTGCCGGTCAGCAACATCTCCAGGTAGTTCAGCAGCCGTGATTCGGGTGCACGGCGGCTGACCGCGCGAAAGGCGCGTTCTGCATACTGGGATTGGGAAAGAAACGACGGGATCGCAGACACAAAGACGATGATAGCCAGCCAGGGGCTGAACCGTACCAGCAGGGCGATCAGCGATATCAGCGTGATGACCTGCTGCAACATCTGGAGCGTGGAGTTGACGATGCTGAGCGCGCTTGTATCGGCTTGCCGCCGCGCATTCTGCAGCATATCGTAGAAGATCGGGTCTTCGAAGAACTGCAGATCGAGGCTGATCGCTTTATTGATGATGAGGCTGTTGACATGATTGGTGAGTTGCGACTGCAGGTAGCGATCGAACAGGTTGCGTGCCTGGCTCGTGAGTGAGCCGATCAGCAGCAGCGCGAACTCAAATACCAGGTATGGCAGCACATAGCGAAGGCCTGCGACCGGCTCCATGCCCTGGGCGATCGCATTGACGATTGCATCGACGATCAGCTTGCCTACCCACGCCTGCCCTGCCGGAAGGATCGCTGCAATCAGCGTCAGTCCGATGCCCGCCAGTGCCGCGCGTCGGCTGGCAGACCACACCAGTCTGAATGCTTCCGGGGTGTTACGTAGCGCCTCCCAGAACTCGCGAATCTGGTTTCTGAGGCGCGCGACCAATGATGAGGGCTTTGGACCCTGAGAAAGAGAGTTGGATGAATTCAACGCTGCGCTCCGCGCGTTCGTGCCAGGGGCCAAGGAGGGGAAGAGCTGGTAGCCGTCCTTGGTTTTCGTGATCCTTGCGGCAGGTCAGGACCTGCCGCAAGGTCAGTCAGCTACCAATCTATGTGTTTGACGTTGCCCCAATCGCCGACGACGCAATAGACGATGCCGCCGACGAAGGGCTGGACACGATAGTCGATTCCGTTGATGCGGACGTCGAACTCACCGGTGCCCGGCACTGGCGCACCCAGGCCGCGCTCCCGTGCATACCTGGGGAACGCCGCATCCGGGTTGAACGGTACCCCAACTTTCTGCCAGGCCGCGTTGCGGATGGTCTGAAGCAAGTCAGCCGGTGGGACAATCATCTCGGCATCGGCCAGTACGAAGGTCAGGTCCAGCGGTCCGCGGTGTTCGGTCCCGGCCAGCATGCCTACCTTATCGATTGCATCGCTCTGGTACCGGTCGTGCAGCAGCCAGACCGCGTGTGGTCCCCCTTCGCCGGGATCGTAGACGTAGCTCCCCATCCCCAGGCCGTAGCCGGTAACGCCGTTGGTGTCGGTCCACTGGACATTGGCGCGCGGCTTGAAGATGGTCTTGAAAACCTCAGCATCAGGTGTCGTCAGGTCGGTCGGCGCGTCTGCCCAGTAGAGCGCGACCGCGTGTTGCGAAAGCGGCGCGCCGCTGGCATCATTAACCCGTACGATCAAGGTAGATGGCCCCTCGGTAACCTTGATCGTGGCCAGAACGAATTTCTTGCCGCTGGTCGCTGGCGCAGGCACGATGATCGCACCGTAGGTGGCTTTGAGCCACGCCGCATCGCGTTGGGTGCCGTCCTTATCGAAGATTTTGGTGTCCACAGTCCCTCCAGTGGGCGGCTCCGGTGGGATGACCGGGCCAGCCTGCTCATAATAGGCGGCTAACAGGCCGAGAACGTCGTTCGCATTGCCCCGGTCGCCTATATCATAGGTGCTCCAGGGGAAGTTGTGCCCCAGGGTGAAAACGGCATACCCGAGGATGCGGTCGGACCATTGTTCGTGATACAAGCCGATATTGATCAGCTGTTGGGCGTAATCGGTTGCCGTGGTGAATCGCATCCAGCCGGCTGGCCCGGTCAGGGCCTTTTCTGTCGGCATCGACTCATCGATTTTGAAGTAGGGATCCTTGGACGGCGTCCAGACGCCAACACCGAACTCCTCTGGTTCCCCCAAGGCATGCAGGCTGGTGCTTTCAAGGCCGTCCAGCAGTAGACCGTCGATGCCGGTCTCGACTACGGCTGCCTTGAGGCGTTTGTACGGCAGCCTGGGTAAGACCTGCTTCTGGTACCGATCGATCAGCCAGTCAGACCCACCCTTGGCGGCTGGCCCCCACAGATCCGGTGCGCCGTACTGGTGGAGCAGCAGGATGTGGCCGTGGTTCTCGGCGTACTCCAGTGACGGGTACACCATCCGCCAGAGCGCCATGCGGTCGGCGACGGGCATGTCGGGCTGACCGACGCTGAAGGCCATAATGCCGCATTTGTATCCCGGGGCATCCGCGAGCTGCATACGCCGTAACTCGAAGCGGTTCAGGAGCGGCAGGCCGTCCGCAAACTGAAGCACCTCGTTGGCAATTTGCCAGTAGCTCACCAGGCGACGCGCCGGATGGGACATCACAAGATTGTGCGCCCATTCCGCTGCGGCCTCCGGGTTGGCCCGAACGCGGCTATCGACCTCGCTGTCTGGCACATAGATGCGGCCGACGATGATCGTGTTCGGACAGACCGCCTTGAAGGCACGCACGTCGTCCACAGTGGGATCCAGGAAGAGTGCCAGGTTGGGTTGCAGGCGTCTCAGCTTGTCCAGCCAGGGGCCAGCCCCGTTGATGATATGCGGTCCGGTGATTGCTCCCACTCGTTGTATCCTTACTGGGATCGCCAAAAAGAAGGCGGGAGTGGATGAGAGTCGAACTCACCTGTGCCGGGCCTACCGCCACACACCGGTTTTGAAGACCGGGGCCGCCACCGGACGACAACCACTCCCGCCGGCAATCTTACACGTGTTCGCCTTCGACGTCAAAGCCGAAGCCCAAGCCTCCCAACCAGGGACTTAAGATGGAACCCCCCCCTGGCGAGATTTGCATAATGTGCTACAATGGCAACATCAGGAGAATCCAATGCATCACGAAGCCATCCTCTGGGAGCCGTTGGCGCCCGGCGATAAACGTGTTCGCTGCAACCTGTGCGCACACCGCTGCGTGATT
>CAYLZG010000092.1:16986-17256 GCA_964387985.1 uncultured Anaerolineales bacterium
GTTGTGGTATTCGTGACTGTCCAATCAGTCGTTTTAAGGAATAACCGGTCGGAGGTGGCACACGTCCTCACCTGCCTGACCGGGCTTCCGCCAAAGAAAAAGCGCCCGTGTCACTTGCGGTGATGCACGGACGCCTCTATAATCTCCCTGGTGCGACGTGCTATCACCACGTTTGCGCCTGTCCTGTGGGGTGTCGCAAGCACCCCATAGGACGTTTCTTTGTCGGCCCTACTGTAGCACCGGCCAGAGGTGCTGTCAAGCGCACTGACC
>CAYLZG010000093.1:0-6407 GCA_964387985.1 uncultured Anaerolineales bacterium
GAGAAGGACAACATGGACATCACGCAGGCGGACATCAAGAAGATGCTGGACGTGGCGCTCCTGCAGCCGACCGCCACCCCGGCCCAGATCGAAGCATTGGCGCACGTCGTGCGGGAAGAGGGCTTCGGCCAGATCTGCGTCAACACGTGGCATACCGCCCGCGCAGCCGAGATCCTCAGGGGTTCGCCCGCCAGAGTGGTGGCCTGTGTCAGCTTCCCGATGGGTGCGATGAAGACCAGCCTGAAGGTCTGCGAGACGGAGCAGGCCGTGGCGGATGGTGCGGATGAGATCGATATGGTGCTCAACCTGGGCGCATTCCTGGGCGGCGACGAGCGCTATGCGGCGGATGACGTGGCCGCGGTCGTTGCGGCCGCAGGGGGCCGGCCGGTGAAGGTCATAATAGAAACGCCCTTCCTAACCGCCGATCAAAAGGCCGGTGCCGCGCGGTTGGTGCAGGCTGCCGGAGCGGCCTTCGTCAAGACCTGCACGGGCTTCAGCCCAGACCCCGTTGCTCTCTACGAAGATGTCCGCCTGATCCGGCAGGCAATCGGACCCTCGATGGGCATCAAGGCCTCGGGGCGGGTGGGCAACTACTTCCGGTTCATGACCATGCTCGAAGCCGGCGCGACGCGGGTCGGCCTGGTGCTGGAGCAGGCGCGCGAGATTTTGCGCGGCTGGGAAGCGGCTCACTGAGCAGGCGGAGGCTGGGACAGCTAATGGGAACAAGACAGCGAATGCGATTCGGCAGGCTCGAGATCGACCCGGCGCTAAGCCCCGGCGTCCTGAACACCGCGACCTGGGATCGTGCGGCCGCCTGCGCCGCAGTAGCAGCGGCAGACCCCGCATATTGGCCTGCGCTGCTCGGTGCGGCTGAGATGGGTGCGGCGCTACCTCCGGCCGCGGGCCTGGCGCCCCATCCGGCATCGGTTGCCTGGCGCGGGAATGCCCTCTACTGCCTGACCGGTCTCCCCGATGGGCAGCAGGTTCTCCTCGAAGCCGGCCCGGACCTCGGCGAGAGCCCACTGGGCGCGGGCATCTGGAACAGCCTCCTGCCAGCGCAGGGGGGTGGCCCCCAACACCCCCCTGCCATTCTCCTCAGGGTGCACCCGACCGATGCGCCCGTCCTCGACCGCTTCTTCCGGCAGATCGCGCCGGACAAGGGGCCGCGGGCGCTGGGGCCTGTGCCGCGGCTGGGCGTAGGCACGCGCATGACCACGGCAGTCTGGCCCGCGATCTGGGAAGCCATGGACTTCGGCGGCTTCGCGGCCAACGCGATCCAGAACTCGGTGCGCGAGCTGAACTTCCTGGAGACGCTTCTCGAAGCCCGGCCGGCCGAAAGGAACATCGCATTCGGCTTCGGGACCATCGAGGCAGGATACACCGGCAGCTCGTTCGAGGGCCTTTGGGTGTCCGGCGTTCTCGACGCGCTCAAGCACGGCCCGCAACTGCATCCTGAGCGGAGCCCTGTCACGCCACCAGGGCATCCTGAGCGGAGGCCCGCAGGGCCGCAGTCGAAGGACGCCCTCCGCTACGGCGCGGACGCGGACCACATCCAGGTCAAGCGCGGGCCCGATGGCCTTGCCCGCGCCAAACGCATGCTGGATGCGACGCGCTATTACTCGTTCTACACCCTCGACGTCTCAGACGTGCTGGACTACGATGCGCTGTCCGGCCGGGCGAACCCGGCGCGCGTGCCCCACACATCCGTCCTCAGGGACGTCCTGGCCTATCACGGGGAGCCGCGGCGGATCGGCGGCTTCGATTACCGGCCGGATGCGGCGATGGTGGAGCGGCTGGCCGGCAAGTACTGGGCCGCGCTCGACGCGGTCGACACGCTGCGGGACTACATCTGCGATCTCAAGGGAGGCCACGACTTCGATCTCGAGCTGAGCATCGACGAGCACCCGAACGATGTGCCCACCTTCGACTGCCTGACCTCCGAGACCGAGTTGATCTTCGTGCTACTGGAGGCGCAGCGCCGCGGCATCCCGCTGACGCACATCGCACCCAACTTCGGCGTTGAAAAAGGCACCGACTATCGCGGGGCCGATGGGCTGGCCGGCTTCGAGGCGCGGGCGCGCAGCCTATGCCGGATTGCCGAAGAACAGGGTGTCATGGCCGACTTCCACTCGGGCGACGACCTGAGCGCAGCCGCGCGGCAGGCCATCGGCAGGGCCACCGGCGGGCGCAACCATTTCAAGGTGTCGCCCAACCTGCAGCTGCTGTTCGGAGAGGTGCTGGCCAGCCACCACCCCGCGCTCTTCCGCCGTTGGTGGGAGGACGCACTGGCCTATGCCCGGGCTGAGGCGGCGGCTGGCTCGGCGTTCGCGGCGCAATGCCTGGCCGCCGTCGATCCGTCACGCGCCGGCGACCCGGTGACCCTTGCGCACGACGCGGTCTTTCATCATTTCAGTTTCGCCTTTGTTGGCCGTCGCGATGCCCGCGGCCAGTTCATCTGCCGCGAGGAGTTTTACGATCTGTCGCCGGCCTTTTATGAGGCGTATAGAGCGCGCATCGTCGAGTACCTGCTCGAGCTGGCGGCAGACCTGGGGCAGATAGAGTAACAATCACACAAGTACATGAGGGAGTGCGATGGACCTTTTTCTTGACAGCTCTAACCCAAAGGAAATCCTGGAGGCACGCTCCTGGGGCTTGCTCGCGGGCGTGACGACCAATCCCGGCCTCATCTCAGCGGCAGGGCCGGACATGGAGGCGACCCTCGCGCGGATCGTTGACGCATCGCCTGGTCCCGTGTTCGTGCAGGTAATCGGCTGGCACGACCCGGAGCCGATGGTCCGCCAGGCGCGCTGGCTGCACGCCTTCTCCGACCGGATCATCGTCAAGCTGCCGGCCAGCGTCGCCGGCCTGCAGGCGCTCCAGCAACTCAAGCAGGCGCAGCCCGACCTGCGGCTCGCGGTAACCGCGATCGCATCGCTGGCCCAGGTGTACCTGGCGGGCAAGGCCGGCGCGGACGTGGCCGCCATCTTCAACGGCCCGCTCGACCAGGCCGAGGACACGCCGCATGACATGATCGCACCGGCGCGCCGCATCTACACCAACTTCGGCTTCAAGACGAAGATCCTGGCCTGCGGCCGCTATCCGCGGCTCTTCGGCGAGGTGGCCGTCGCAGGCGCGGACATCTGCACGATGAAGATGGAATTCATGCGCCTGCTCTACGAGCACTCCTTCACCGAGCAGCGGATGAACGGATTCCTGAAGAGCTGGCGGTCTACCTTCGGCGAGAAGACCTGGCCGGAGCTGCCATGAGCGTGCTCGACCTGTTCAGCCTGGCCGGCCGCGCGGCGATCGTCACCGGCGGCGCGCGCGGGCTGGGGCGTCAGATGGCGCTGGCGCTGGCCGAGGCCGGCGCCCATGTGGCGATATGCGACCTGCTCGAGGAGGACGGCCTCTGCACTGCAGCGGAGATCGCCGGCCTGGGTCGCCGCGCCCATTTCGGCCGGGTGGATGTCACAAGCACCGGGGAGATCGAGGCGTTCGTCGCGCAGGTGATCGAGCGCCTGGGCAAGATCGACATCCTGGTGAACAACGCGGGCATGTCGTCGGACGGGCTGGCGCTGGAGGAGGAACCTGACGACGCGTGGCGGCGCATGATCGACACCAACCTGTCGTCCATGTTCTACTTCGGCAAGCGCGTCGCGCGCCATATGATCGACCGAGGAGAGGGCGGCGCCATCATCAACATGGCCTCGATCAACGCATTCGTGATCAGCAACATCGCGCCCCGGCACAACGTCCCGTACTGCGTGGCCAAGGCCGGCGTGGCGCAGTTGACGCGCGGCATGGCCGCGGACTGGGTCTCTTACGGCATCCGGGTCAACGCCATCGCACCGGGCACCATGCTCACCGCGCAGACCGCCGCCAGCCGCAGGTATCCGGAAATCATGGAACGGATCATTGCCAACACGCCGATGAAACGTTACGGGGAAGAAGACGAAATCAAGGGACTGGTCGTGTATCTCGCGTCGCCCGCGTCCTCCTTCATGACCGGAAGCGTGGTCGTAATGGACGGTGGAACGACGATTTGGTAATCTCTAGGAGGAAACGTGGAGACAACCCCATCGAACGGCGCCAGGGTCATGGCGCAGGACCTGACCGCATTCTGCATCGCCGCCATGCGGACGGCCGGGCTCAACGAAGAAGATGCCCGGCTGACCGCTGAGGTTCTCGTCTCGACCGACACGCTGGGCACCTTCACACACGGCACGCGCCAGCTCCGCGGCCTGCTGAAGAACATCCGCGCGGGCCGGCTGAGCGCGACCGCGCATGAGGAGATCGTCGGCGAAGGGCCCGCGTGGGCCATCGTGGACGCGCATTACGCCATGCCTCCCGCGGTGTCCTACCGGTCCATGGAACTGGCAATGCGCAAGGCGAAGGCGTGTGGCATCGCGTACGTCGGCGTCAGGCACAGCAGCCATTACGGCGCCGCGGGCTTCTACGCCAACCTGGCCGCCCAGCACGACATGTTTGGGATGTCGATGTGCAACGTCGACCCCTGCATGACCGTGCCCGGCTCGAAGGGGAAGGTGCTGGGAACAAACCCCATCGCCTATGCTGCGCCCGCCGGCGAGGAGAAGCACATCTACCTGGACATCGCCACCAGCGCGGTCGCAGCCACCAAGATCTTTTCCGCCAAGGCCCTCGGCAAGTCGATCCCCGACAACTGGCTGGTGGACGAGGACGGGCAGCCCACCACCGATCCCAGCCAGTATCCGCTCAAGGGCGCGCAGCTGCCGATGGCCGGGCACAAAGGGTACGGGCTGGCCGTCATGGTCGAGATCCTGACCGCGGTCCTGACCGGCTCGGCCGTGATGAGCGAGGTGAGCAGCTGGGTGCTGGACACGCCGGACCCGACCAACGAGGGGCATGCGTTCATCGCGATCGACATCGGCCAGATCATGCCGCTGGCCGAGTTCGAGGGCCGCATGGACGGCATGATCCGGGAGATCAAATCTGCGCCCCTCGCAAAGGGTGCGGAGCGCATCTACCTGCCGGGCGAGATCGAGCTGGAGCGCCAGGACACCGCGCTGGTCGAAGGCATCATGCTGCCGCCGGACATCGTTGCCAGCCTGCGGGGGCTGGCCGAGGACATGGACCTGGACCCGGCGGCATTCAATTTACACTTATGAGAGGAGAAATGGGCGATGACACAGAGAGTCGTGAGTTACCGTGAGATAAAGCCGGCGGACGGCTGCCGTTACGACGGGGTGGCGCTGGGCGAGGTCATGCTGCGCTTCGACCCGTTCGACGTGCCCACCCCCCTGGCACGCGAGGCGCGCATCTACCAGGGCGGCGGCGAAACTAACGTCGCCTACGGCCTGGCATACGCTTTCGGGCTACGCACCGCGGTACTCACCGCGCTGGTGGATGACTACATCGGCCTGAACATCCGCAACCAGCTCCGCACCGCGGGCGTGGACACCAGCCGGATCATCTGGTTCAACACCAAGAACGACGGCAGCCGCTTCTCGACCGACCAGAAGGGAACCCTGGGCAACGGCATCATGATCACCTTTGCGGGCAAGGGCATCCTGCCATCGGACACCTTGTACTACCGGGCTCACGCGCCGGTCCGCGAGCTCAGGGAAGGCGACATCGACTGGGACAAGCTATTCGGAGTCGACGGCGTCCGCGTCTTCAACACCGGCGGCATCTACACCCTGATCTCGCCGACCTCGTCGGGACTGGCCATCGAGGGCGTCCGGAAGGCCAACGAGCACGGCACGTTCGTCGCCGCGGACCTGAATTACCGCTCGAAGGTCGAGCCGAACAAGGCACGCGCCCGCGAGATCAATCAGACCATCGCACCCTACATTGGCTTCCTCGTCGGCAACGACTCGGATCTGAGCGACGCGTTAGGCTACGAGACCAAGGTGTCGTCCAAGGCGCCGTTCGAGGAGTGGCTCGAAGCGTACAAGGGTACGGTACGCAAAGTGGCGCATGACTTCCCCAACCTGAGCCTGATCGGCACCCAGTGGCGCGGGGCCACCAGCGCGGATGCCATCGATTGGGGCGCGGTCCTCTACGACACGGCAGCAGACGAGTTCTACGCGGCCCCGATTCGCAGGTCCATCCCGATCGCAGACCGCACTGGCGGCGGCGATTCGTTCACCTCGGGCGTGCTGGCCGCGCTGCTCAAGGGCCACGACCTGGCCACCGCGGTCCAGTGGGGAGCTGCGCACGGCATCCTCGTGCAGGAGACGCCGGGCGACACGACGATGGTCGACGAGCGGGCCGTGCTCGCAGAGGTCAAGCGGGCAGTGGCCGGCGGCGGCGTAAAAGCATCACGGTAAAGGAGAAGACAATGTTCCATCCGCTGTTCGATCTCACCGGCCGCGTGGCCCTTGTCACCGGCGCTGCGCAGAACATGGGCCGGTCCGCCGCGATCG
>CAYLZG010000093.1:6417-17137 GCA_964387985.1 uncultured Anaerolineales bacterium
CCCTCGCCGAAATCGGGGCCGACGTGATGGTCGCCGGCCACAACGAGCGGGGCCTGAACGAAACTGCCGAGATGATCGCCGAACTCGGCCGCCGCACGCTCGCCATGGTCGCCGAAGTCGCGGACGAGGACGGGATCAAGGAGATGTTCGCGCGGCTGGACGAGGAGTTCGGCCGCATCGACATCCTGGTGAACATACCCGGCCGCAACATCCTGGGCCATCCCGAAGAGATCACCCTCGATCATTTCATGACGGTGCTGCAAGGCACGCTGGTGGGCAAGTTCCTCTGCTGCAAGGAGGCCGGCCGGCGCATGCTGGCGCAGGGCAAGGGCAGCATCATCAACATGTCTTCGATCGGTGGGGTGCGCGCACTGGGCCGCGGCAACTTCGCCTACAGCGTGGGGCAAGCCGCAGTGCTCCAGATGACCCGCGAGCTGAGCACCGAGTGGGCAGACCGGGGCGTGCGGGTGAATGCCGTCACCCCGGCGCAGATCACCAACGTCTCGCTCGAAGAACGCATGGAGAAGGAACCGGCCCTGCGCGACCGCTTTATGCGTGGCCTGCCGATCGGACGCATGGGCGTGCCGGATGACATCAAGGGCGCAGTAATGTACCTGGCCAGCGATGCATCCGCGTACGTAACCGGAGTCGTTCTGCCCTTTGACGGCGGCAACCTGGCGATGGGCGCCAATGGCACCATCGGCCGCCGGGAAGCGTGAGGCCATAGCCATGCCAGACCTGACCAGGGAGCAGTTGCTCTCGCTCTATCGCACTATGCTGATCATTCGCCGCACCGAGGAACAGCTGGTGAAGTTCTACGCCGCGGGCAAGGTCTACGGCGGCGTCCACACCTACATCGGCGAAGAGGCGGTGGCCTCCGGCGTCTGCGCACACCTGCGCGACGATGATACGGTCTTCAGCACGCACCGCGGCCACGGCCACGCGCTGGCCAAGGGCGTGCCGCCTGCCGAATTGATCGCGGAGGTGATGGGGCGCGCGACCGGCTGCTCGGGCGGCCGCGGCGGCTCCATGCACCTGTTCAAGCCCGAGGTCGGCTTCATGGGCTCCAGCGGCATCGTCGGCCCCTGCATCACCCTGGCGGCCGGCGGCGGCTATTCCGCCAAGCTTCTCAAGACGGAACGGGTCAGCGTGGCCTTCTTCGGCGATGGCGCGTCGAACAACGGCGCGTTCCACGAGGGTCTGAACCTCGCGGCAGCCTGGAAGCTGCCCGCGATCTTCGTCTGCGAAAACAACCTGTATGCCACCGAGGTGCCCCTCGCCAAGTCCGCGGGCAATCCGGACATTGCCTCGCGCGGCGCGGCCTACGGCATGCCCGGGATCGCGGTCGACGGCAACGACGTACTGGAGGTCTACCGGGTGGCAGGCGAGGCCGTGCAGCGCGCCCGCGCGGGCGGCGGCCCGACCCTCATCGAGTGCCGCACCTATCGCACGCGCGCTCACTCGGAGGGGATGCGCGATGCGGGCTACCGCACCGCGGAAGAAATCGCAGCCTGGAAGCAGCGCGACCCGATCGCTCTCCTGCGGGACCGGCTGGTACGCGATGGGACCGCAGCCGAGGCAGATCTGGACGCGATCGACGCAGAGATCAAGGCGTTGGTCGAGGAGGCCGGCAAGTTCGCCGAGGCCAGCCCCATGCCCGATCCCGCGACGGTGAGCAGACACGTGTACAGCGAGGTGGCAGACCCCGCGCCGCCCGTGCCACCTCTCGAAGAGGCCGGCGGCCGCGAGCTCTCCTTCGTCGACGCGGCGCGCGAGGGACTCGCGGAAGAGATGGCGCGCGACAACCGCATCTTCGTCGTGGGCGAGGGGATCGGGCCGCGCGGCGGCAACTTCAACACGACCCTCGGCCTCTACGACCTGTACGGCGAGGAGCGCCTGCGCGATTCGCCCATCAGCGAGCGCGGGTTCACGAGTCTGTGCACCGGCGCGGCGGCCACCGGCGCGCGGCCGATCGTCGACTTCATGTTCATCGACTTCCTGACCGATGCGTTCGGCGACATGTTCAACCAGATGTGCAAGCTCCAATGGATGAGCAGCGGCCGGCTGAAGGTGCCGGTCGTCGTCCGCGGGTGCGTGGGCGTGGCCCAGTCGAATGCGGCCCACCATTCGGGCAACTACTACCCCTTCTTCATGCACATCCCCGGCTTCCGGGTCGTGATGCCCTCCACGCCGGCCGATGCGAAGGGCCTGCTCAAGAGCGCCATACGCTCCGACGACCCCGTTCTCTTCCTCGAGCACAAGAACTTGCTGGCGCTCAAGGGCCCGGTTCCTGAAGGGGAATACCTGATCCCGTTCGGACAGGCGGCCGTGCGCCGCACCGGCGCGGACCTGACCATCGTGGGCATCGGCTTCACGGTGAAGCAGGCACTGGATGCCGCCGGACAGCTCGCTGCGGAAGGGGTGTCGGCCGAAGTGATCGACCCGCGCACCCTGGCGCCGCTCGACATCGACACGATCCTGGCATCGGTTCACAAGACGGGCCGGCTGCTGGTGGTGGACGAGGACTTCGCTCCCTGCGGCGTCGCTGCTGACATCGCCGCGCAGGTGATGGAGCGCGGGTTCGATGACCTGGATGCGCCGGTGCGCCGCCTGAACGGCATGTTCACGCCCGCGCCCTACAGCCCGCCGCTCTACGCACCCGTGGTGCCGAGCGTGAGCGGGATCGTCCAGGCCGCGCGCGAGCTGCTGGCGGAGTGAGGGCGGCCTGCCGGTCGCCACAGGAGGATCATAATGCCATTTGAAGTCGTCTTGCCCCGCCTGGGCTGGAACATGGAAACTGGCCGGCTGGGCGAATGGCTCAAGCGGGACGGCGACTGGGTCGAGGCCGGAGACATGCTCTTCACCGTCGAAGGGGACAAGGCCACCCAGGAGATCGAAGCGCTGGAAAGCGGCACGCTCCGCATTCCGCCTGACTCGCCGCCGCCCGGCAAGGAGGTGCCCGTCGGCACCCTGCTGGGCTACCTGCTCGCGGCCGGCGAGGAGCTCGAAGCGGGAAGCTCGAAACTGGAAGCTGATAGCGTCGAAATCCTGGCTTCCACGCCTGGTTCGCCGGCAATCAAGCTTCCAGCTTCCAGCATCCAGCCGCCCTCCATCAGTCCGCGCGCGCGCCGTGCGGCCAGGGAGCTGGGCGTGGACTGGACCGGACTCACGGGCAGCGGACGGACAGGCCGCATCGTCGAGCGCGATGTGCTCGCCGCGGCAGCAGCGACTCCAGCAGCGCCTGCTGCTGCCGCGGTCCCTACAGCCGAGCGGGTCAGCCCGCTCGCGCGGCGCCTCGCCGCGGAAACGGGCGTCGATGTGGATGCCCTGGCAGCCCGGCTGCCAGGCAAACGCATCGAGCGCGCCGATGTCGCTGCAGCTACTGCAGCAGCGGAGGCCGCGAAGACCACGCCCGCGCAGCAGCCGCTCCAGCCGCCCGCACCTGCGACCGTGCCGGTCCGCGAGATCGTGCCCATCACCACGGTGCGCCGGACCATCGCGGACCGCATGGCAGCCAGCGCGCATACGGTCGCGCCGGTCACGCTCACCACCGAGGCCGATGCCACCGAATTGGTCCGGCTCCGCAAGCAGCTAAAAGAAGACGCTGAGGGCGGGGCTGCCGGAGCGCCCGCGCTCGTGCCTTCCTACAACGACCTGCTGGCCAGGCTGGTCAGCCAGGCGCTGATGGAACACCCGATGGTCAACGCCCGCTTCGATGGAGAGAGCATCGTCCAGTCCGCGACCGCCAACATCGGTATTGCCGTCGACACCGGTCGCGGGCTGCTGGTGCCGGTGCTGCGAGACGTACAGGCCAAATCGCTCCGCCAGATCGCGGGCGAATCTGCTGAGCTGATCGAAAAGGCCCGCACCGGCCGCATCTCTCCGGACGACCTGCAGGGCGGCACCTTCACTATCACGAACCTGGGCATGTACGAGATCGACGCATTCACGCCGATCATCAACCTGCCCGAGTGCGCCATCCTGGGCGCGGGGCGGATCGTGCCGAAACAGGTTGTGGTCGATGTCGAAGCCGAGCGCACCGGCATCCGGCACATGATGTTCCTGAGCCTGACCTTCGATCACCGGCTAGTGGATGGCGCCCCGGCCGCGCGCTTCCTCCAGCGGGTCAAGCAGTACGTTGAAAAGCCGTATCTGTGGCTGGTGGGGTAGACCATGCTGACACCTCGGGAGCGGGTTCTCTGCGCACTGAACCATGAAGAGCCGGATCGAGTGCCGGTCTTCTTCGGCACATCCGGAGTAACAACCATGCTGGCGCCAGCATACGAGCGCCTCAAGGCACATCTGGGCATCACGCGCGAGACGACAATCTTCTGGCGCGGTCTCCAGTATGTGCTGATGGATGAGGAGGCGCTCGCGTGGTCGGGCTCAGACGGCCGGCCGCTGCTGCCCGGTCCCGCGCCCGCGGCGCTGGCCCACGACGTCTCCGCCGGTGCCTATGTGGACGGCTGGGGCAGCCTCTGGGAGAGGCGTCCGGACGCCATCTACTACGAGGTGGTGGATTCGCCCTTGCGCACCGCGACCATCGATGACCTGGACCGCTATTCCTGGCCCGAGCTGGCTCATCCCAGCCGCTTCGCCGGGCTGCGCGAGCGCGCCCAGGCAATCCGGGACGCAGGCTATGCGGTCGTCGCGCTGAGCGGCGTCTCGCCGTTCGAGCAGGCATACCTCTCCCGAGGGGTCGAACAGTGGCTCCTCGACCTGGCCGCGGACCCCGATTTTGCTCTCGCGCTGATGCGAAAGATCACCGACCTGATGAAGGCCAGCGTAGTCCGGCTCCTCGAGGAGGCCGGCGACCTCATCGACGTGCTCATTACCGGGGATGACCTCGGCTCGCAGCACACGACGCTGATCTCGCCGCGCATGTACCGGCGGCTGATCAAGCCGTTCCACGCGGAGATCTACTCGGAGATCAAGCGGCGCACGGGCGCCAAGGTCTTTTACCACTCCGATGGCAACATCTACTCCCTGCTGGGCGACCTGATCGAGATCGGCATCGACCTGCTTAACCCCGTCCAGGTCAACGCGGGCGACATGGGCGACACAGCCCGGCTCAAGCGCGAATTCGGCGACCAGCTGTCATTCTGTGGCGCCATCGACACGGGCTGGGTGCTGCCCCACGGCACGCCTGATGATGTGCGGGCCGAGGTGCGCCGCCGCATCAAGGACCTGGGACCGGGCGGCGGCTACATCCTCGCCTCCGTGCACTGCATCCAACCCGACGTGCCTCTTGAGAATGTCATTGCCATGCTAGACGAAGCGAAGATCGCGGGACGCTATCCGCTGGCGCTGTAGGGAGGACGCAGGCATGGCTGAACCGGTCACAGTCTCGAGCCGGTCCGGGGTCGTCGAACTGAGGAACCGGCGCTGGCTGCTTCGGGTGGGCATCGACGAATGGCTCGACCCGGGCTACCTGTTCGACCTGGAACGGGGCACGCCGCTGGCCGACGAGGCGTACGCCTACGCGCTCGCGCTGGCGCCCCTGGGTGTGTCCGGCTTCACCGGTGGCGCGGGGCTGACGAGCGGCCCGGCCGCGGCGGTCGTCAGCTCCAACCGGGTGCGTTTTCGCGAGTGGACCGCCGCCGATCTGCCCCGCGGGGGCAAGGAGGTCACCTTCACAGGCCGCTTCGACTTCGGCCTGCTCGGACCGACCGACATCGAGATCGAGCATGTGTTTCGCCTGCCCGCCGGCGCCCCCTGGTTCGAGGAGCAGATCCGGCTGAGACACCGCTACGGCCGCGACTCGCACGAGGTGCGCGACATTCGCTTCGGCTTTCGGAAGGTGCTCTTCGACCGCGACAGCCAGTCGTGGCTGCACAATGCCGACCACCAGGCGCTGGTGCCAGTGCCCCACCGCCGCCGCTGGGGCCAGGTCATCGATCACCGCCTGTCCTCGTATTCGATGGCCGATCTCATACCTGGCAACTGGGGCGGCGATCAGCTTCCGGGCCGCGGGGCCGAAGGGTGGCTCTGGATGACGCACCCGGCTCACCCCACAGCGGATGCCGGCTGCCCGACGGGATACCTCATCGCCAAGTACAACCGGGAGCAGATGGAGTTCGCGCTGGTCGACGGCGAGTTCGTCCTCGCGCCGAGCAAGCGTTCGACCGATTACTACCGGACCTTCAACTCGCTGATCGCGGGCGGCGCCAACGTGTGCCTCCGCTTCGGCGGATTTGGGAGGCACTACACCGTTCCCGAGGCGATCCGCACGGTGGGCCCCCAAACCGAAGTCGAATTCGGCGTGACACGCATCTGTCCATTCGAGGGCGATTGGCAGGATGGCTACAGGAAATACAAGGGCTTCCTGCTGGAGAAGGGCCATGGTTGCCCGACCGGCTTCGATCCGCCGTTGCACTGGAACGAGTTGTACAACCTCGGCTGGCGCGGAGGCGACAACGCTCCCCTTCAGGAACCCGCGGATCTCCATGCGGAGGCTGCGATCGCCCGGGATATCGGCGCAGAGGCGCTCTATCTCGATCCGGTCTGGGATGTTCACGAGGGCAGCAGCATCTGGGATGAGGAGCGGCTCGGCCCGCTCGACGAATTCGTCCGCACGATGCGCGATCGCTACGGGCTGAAGACATCGCTACACCTGATGATGCATACCAAGTCGCTGGATGAAGATCCCCGCATCTACCGGCGCAGGCAGGACGGCAGCATCGATATCTGGCCGGGCCTCTACAGCGGCGGGCGCATTTGTGCGGCCTCTCCGACCTGGCAGGAAATGAAAGAGGCCCGTCTCCTCAAGCTGGCTGCGGCTGGCGTGTCGTTCATGATGTTCGACTTTGTCAGCTATGTCCCGCCGGACGTGCCGATCAGGCGGGCCGAGGCGGGTGGCTCGGCCTGCTGGGATCCCGACCACGGCCATGAAGTGCCGCTGACCCTGCAAGGTCACGCGGAGGGGATCCTGAAGGTCATTCGCGGCGTCAAGCGCCGGTATCCCGATGTCCTGATCGAGGCCCACGATCGGGTGCGGGGCGGCATGCAGGACTTCCACCCGCTCTACTTCCAGCACGGTCTGCCCGACTCGTTCGATGAGAACTGGGGCTTCGAGTACATGTGGGATTCCTTCATGGACCTTCTCTCCGGCAAGGCGCTGTCACTGTACGAGTACAACCTCGCGTACGACATCCCACTGTATCTGCACATTCACTGCGGGCAGGACAACGACAGGATGCTGGCGTTCTGGTGGTACGCGTCGACCTGCCGGCATCTCGGCATCGGGGGCGTCAAGGACCCGGCCACTCCACTCTACCGGGCGTTGAAGCAGGCTGTGACCACCTACCGCCGTCTCAAGCCCTTCTTTGCGCGCGGTCGCTTCACCGGCATCGAACCGCTCATCCACTGTCATTCACTGCCGGAACGGGGCGCTGCGGTTTTCGCACTCTTCAACCTCGGCAGCGAGCCTGTCACGCGGCAGGTGGACGTCGCGGCGAGCGAAATCGGAGTCACAAAGCTCAGCACGATGCGCAACGCGCAGGTCCGCCTGGCAGGAGGGCAGCTCTCGTTTTCCATCGAGATTCCACCCCTCAGCCCGCTGCTGGTTGAGGTCAATACGGGCGCCGCCGAAGATGCTGCGCCAGTTGTCGCCGCACAAGGTGCTGAAGGAGACGAATAGTGGCCAAAATCTACTTTGACAGCGACGGCGATCTCAGCCTGCTCGAGGGCAGGACCGTGAGCATTCTGGGCTACGGCAACCAGGGCCGGTCACAGGCGCTCAACATGCGCGACTGCGGTGTCAAGGTGGTCGTGGGCAATGTCCCGGACGCCTCCTTCGATCAGGCCGTCGAGGATGGCTTCGACACCTGCGACATCGCGGCCGCGGTCGGGAAGGCGGACTATCACTTCCTGCTTGTGCCCGATGAGGTGATGCCGGCCGTATTCGATCGCGAGGTCGGACCGCATCTCCGGCCGGGCGGCGCCATCATCGTCTCCAGCGGCTACAACGTAACCTACGGCTTCCTCAAGTATCCGCCCGGTGTGGATGTGCTGATGATCGCGCCGCGCACGATCGGGACCGGGGTGCGCCGGTCGTTTCTGGATGGGACCGGCTTCCCCAGCCTCCTGGGCGTGCATCACGATGCGACCGGTCACGCTGAGGAGGTCATGCTGGCGCTCGCCAAGTCGATGGGGACGCTCCGCCGCGGGTCGATCGCATCGAGCTGTGACGAAGAAACGCTATGCGATCTCTTCAACGAGCACAGCGGCGGGCTGTACGCGCTGCGCCGGTGCTACGAAATGCTGGTAGAGGCCGGAGTCAGCCCTGAAGCCGCCATGCTCGAGTTTTGGGTGTCGGGCGAGAGTGCGGACGTAGCCGAGGTGATCCAGAGCCACGGGCTGTTCGGCCAGATCAGGCTCCACAGCATGACCAGCCAATACGGCCAGCAGGTCACCGGGCGTCTCTCAGAGGAAGAGGAGGACGCGGAACGACGCCGCCTGCGCGGCCTGATTGCACGCATCAAGGACGGCGGTTTTGCGAAGGAGTGGACGCTCGAACAACAGGCAGGCTATCCCATGCTGCACCGGGTGGCGCAGCAGAACTTGAACCATCCGATGGCGGCCATCGAGAGAGAGCTGCTGCGCACGTTGGGCTGGTGGAAGAACGAATGAACGGACCCGACCGGAGCACCCCATGTTGAAATCACTCTCCCTGCGCATGTTCCCGCCGGATATGGCCACCGTCGATCGAACGGCCCTGGCGCGCGATGCTGGATTTGCAGGGGTCGAGGTCAACCTGGAGCCCTGGCAGGAATATTCGCTGGATTCCAGCGAGCAGGAGCTGGTGGGATTGCGGCGCGCGATCGAGTCACAGGGCCTGCGCGTCAGCACGGTCTATGATCGCGAGCAGTGGCATTACCCGATGAGCAGCCAGGACCCGGCAGTGCGAGCCCGCTGCCGGGAGATCATCGCCGGACTGGTCCGTGCTGCGACCATCCTTGGCACAGACACCGTGCTGGTCATGCCGGGGTCGGTGGACAACCGGATCCTGGCGCCCCAGCCCGAGATCGTTCCGTACGATCTTGCTTATCGAAATGCCACGGAGGTGTTGTCCGGGCTGGCAGGAACCGTCTGCGCCGCCAATAGAGTGCACCTGGCGATCGAGAACTGCCCCGGCAAGTTCCTGGTCAGCCCGCTGGAGTTCGCAGCCCTGGTCGACGCGATCGGGAGCCCTTGGGTGGGATGCTGCCTCGACACAGGCAACGCGCTTTGGTACGGGTTCCCCGAGCACTGGGTGTCCATCCTGGGGCAACGGATCAAGCGGGTGCACTTGAAGGACAATCGTAGCGCGCCTGACGGCGCCATCACCGCCACACCGTTGCTGGCCGGCGACGTCAACTGGCCGGCGGTCAGGGATGGACTGGCCGCGACCGGCTACGATGGCTGGCTGGTTGCGGAAGTTTACCCGCATTACTGCTTCCATCCCGAGCGACTCATCTTCGATACGAGCGCTGCAATCGATGCAATTTTCGGCCCTCGTTTCGACCGAACATCATTACCACGGCCTAATTACCAGAGAGGAGAATCATAATGTCACCCTTCAAAGTCGTTATCACTGATTTCGGGGACCCGGACCACAGCCTCGAGGCTGGGGTCCTGCACAATTCCGGCCTAGACATCAAACTCGTCCGCCTGCAGACAAGGGATCCGGATGAACTGATCCCGGAGGTGGCGGATGCCGATGCGCTGCTCGTGCAGTGGGCCACGATCAACCGCAAGGTCATCGAGTCGATGAAGATGTGCAAGGTTATTTCCCGATACGGGATCGGCGTGGACATGGTGGATCTCCAGGCCGCGGGCGAGCACGGCATCCCTGTCGCCAACGTCCCCGACTTCTGCATGGAGGAAGTGAGCGACTCTACCATCGGGTTCATCTACGATCTCAACCGTCGCACCGTCTTCCAGGATCGCTTCGTGCGCTCCGGTGGATGGGGCTCCTCGCGTCCGCTGCCCTACTGGCCGCCCGAGCGCCTGCCGGGCCAGACCCTGGGCATCGTCGGCCTGGGGAACATCGGTCGGGTAGTGGCGCGCAAGGCCGGCTGCCTGGGCCTGAAGCTGCTCGGGCACGATCCTTACATCGAACCCGCACGGGCTGCTGCGCTGGGTGTGCAATTGGTCTCCCTTGAGGAATTACTGCACGAGTCTGATTATGTCACCTTGCATTGCCCTCTCAACGCCGAAACGCGCGGGCTGATCGGGGCGGCACAGTTCGCGCTGATGAAGCCGACCGCATGCCTGATCAACATGGCGCGCGGGCCGGTGGTCGTCCAGTCCGCGCTCTATGACGCGCTGGTGAACCACACCATCACCGCGGCCGCGCTCGATGTGCTCGAAAAGGAGCCGCCGGATCCGAATGACCCGCTGCTCCAGTTGGACAACGTGATCATCACCCCCCACTCGTCGAGTGGATCCACGCAGGCCGTCAAGCAGCTGCGCCGCGACACGGCCCAGAACGTCGTGGACATGCTGAGCGGTAATATGCCACGCTCGATCGTGAATCTCAAGGCACTAGGCTGGAGCTGAGCACGGCCGCCGGTTCGATAAGCAGTCGCAGATTGGCCGGGCAATGGGCCGGCGATCATGAGTGCTTAGAATTCATTCGTGTAACGGCGACCATCTCGCTATCACACCACCGCCCGGCGCTAAAACGCTTGATGCATATTGTAGGGTGCAGCCGCTGGGCGGTGGAGCAGAAAGAAGG
>CAYLZG010000094.1:0-17017 GCA_964387985.1 uncultured Anaerolineales bacterium
AGCGACACCGCCTCGACTACCGCCACAATCTCCGGCAACGCGGTGCTCGATCTCGACATCGCGGCCTTCTCGGTGACCAGCTCCCTGCGGCTCGGCAAATCCGCGGCCATCAAGCTTACGGTCGAAAACCCGGGCACCGTGATCGGCCAGGCTCCCGCCACCGTGGTGGGCATGATGGGGGATGTGCAGGTCTACAAGTGGACCCTCAACGTCTACGACTACAACGGCAAGGGTAGCACGAGCTTCACCTTCCCGTCCTACAAGCCAGCGGCCAAAGGCACCATCAACTGGACCGCCACGATCGCGGACGTGGACCCGGATACCGACCAGGCAACTGCGACCACGGTAGTGAAGTAGAAACAGGCCGCCAGACGGCCAGGAGGGCGCCGCAGGCGCCCTCCTCATTCAGTAGAAATGGCCAGAAGATGGACAGACAACCGGTAGTTGTACTGTTGGGCAAGTCGCTGTTCCTGGACGGCGTGGCAATGGGACTGGGTGGCCGGCCGTCATTAGGTGTCGTGCAAATGGACACCGCGGGTCCTGACGTCGGAGAACGCCTCAAGTCTCTCGAACCCGGGCTGATCGTCTTTGAGCTGGATGGCGCCCGCACGGCAGCCCTGTTCCCCCTCTTGAAAGCGCACCCCGGCATTCCGCTTCTTGGCCTCGATCTGGACAGCTGCCAGGTGATTGTGCTCAGCAGCAGTCGTCACCTCGCCGCGAACATGCAGGCTCTCTGCCAACTCGTCAGCAGCCAGCTGGGCTGCGACAAGTAGCGCTACAGCTTCGCGGGCAGATCTCGTCCGGGCCCGGCTCGATTCGGGCTGCATCAGTATGGAGGTTTCCGATGACCGTTCATCGTGTGGTTGGAATTGCTCTCTGCATCTCTCTCGCAGCCGCCTGTCTCGGCATGCTCGCCTTGGTGGGCAATGCCCAGGTCCTGCTGCCGTCCACACACTCCGCATCGGATAGCATGTCATTCGAAGCCACGCGCGATTCGTGGATCAACGCTGATGCGGTTCAGACGACCTACGGTTCCCTCGAAGAAATGTGGGTTGGGATCAACACCTACAGCGGCAAGATGGATCAGCGCCAGGCACTGGTCGGCTTCGACATCTCGGCTTTGCCCGCAGATGCAATCGTGGACGGTGCTGTGCTCGAACTGACGCAAATCAACCATTTCAGCGACCTTCCCTGCCAGATCTGGCCCTACCAGATCGCCGGCGCCTGGGACGAGTATACGGTCACCTGGAACAACCGGCCTGTGTCGACCAGCGCGGGCGATCCCCCGGTCACGCTGAATGCCAGCCCTGGCCGCAAGATGTGGGATGTCACGAAGATCGTGCAGGCCTGGCAGGCAGGCGCGGAGAACCACGGCATCCTGCTGACGGGGGATGGGGTCACGGCGGGCGCGCGCATCTTCGCCTCCCGCGAGAGCACATCGGTCCCCGGACGCCTGACGATCAACTATCACCGGCCCGGCGAGCCCCCCACGCCGGCCCACAAATCCCTCTATCTGCCCCTGGTGTTGCAATAGTCGTAGCGTCTCACCGGCGTCAGGAGCTGGCAGCGGTTTAGCATGCCTGTTTCAGGCCCAATGCCGGGCTCCAGTAACTTGATCCAGGTGCCGGGCACCTCCGAGGTGCCCGGCACCTAACGCCGAGAGATAGCGGTCCTGAACCGCCGCCGGCCCATCGAATGCTTCTTCAGCCTCCATCGATCTTCTGCTCCGGTAGGGTATTGACGAACGTGTCTTACTGTGCTACACTTTGTCTTACCAGTCGGATTGGGTAAGACAATGATGACCATCACTGCACGCATCAGCTCCAAGTATCAGGTGGTCATCCCGCGCGCAGTGCGCGAGGCGCTGAAGCTGACGCCCGAAGATCAGCTGCTCTTCCTGGTGGACGGCGAGACAGTCACTCTTGTCAGCCGGCCGGCCAACTTCACCAAGGCCATGCGCGGGCTGCACAAGGGGTTATGGGAGGATGCCGGGCAGCAGGTTGAGGAGGAGCGGACCGCCTGGGAGTAAGATCGCCGTTTGAAAAATGCATATATGATTAATTTGGGGACTTGCAATTCGACGAGATGTGGTCTATAATTGCAAATACTATTTATTTGTGGATCCTTTACATCACGGAGGGGGTTAGTCACCATGAAGACGCCGCGTTACGTCGTTCTCCTACGCATGACGGTCATTGTGCTGCTCTTCACTGCCGTCCTGGCGCCGGCAGCATCTGCAGCGCCGTCCGCCGGAACAGGATGTCCTCCTGTTTACTACCGCATCCAGAAGGGCGATATCCTTGCGAACATCGCGTACCGCTACGGGGTGTCGGTTGGGCAGTTGCAGCAGTGGAACGGGATCCGCAATCCCGACAAAATCTACTGGGGCAATGTGCTGACCATCTACCCGTCCAGGTGCGCCAAGCCGGCGCCCGTGCACAAGCCTGCGCCCAAGCCGGCTCCGAAGCCCGCACCGATGATCACGATTCCGCCTGCGCCTGTGCACCCATCGCATCATGGACCCGTGCCCTGGCACCCCGGATGCTGTGGCCCGGTTGCCTCACCGGCCATCGCCATCACGTCGCCCACCCAGAATGCACACGTGAGGGGCGTGCTGACGATCACCGGCAGCGCATCGGATGATGACTTCGCGTACTACAAGCTGGAGTTCGGGGCAGGTTCCAGCCCCAGCGACTGGACCTGGTTTGCGGGCGGCGAGTCGCCGGTCTCGTACGGAACCCTGGGCGTGCTGAACACGGGGATCCTGCCGTGCGGTGTGTTCACCATCCGCCTGGTTGTTGTTGACAACACCGGCAACTACCCGACGCCGGCCCAGGTGACGGTGGTAATAACCCGATAACAGCGAGCAGCGCCTTGCTCTGCTGCGGTCTGAAAAGCACCGAGGGTGCTGCACGGAACACGTAAGCTCTGCCCGGCGCGGGTAGAGGATCCGGAGTTGGCCACCGCTAAGGTTGCGGGCTCGGTTCACGTCGTCCTCCGTTGGGACAACTCTCGCAAGACGCACGAGTAACTTCGTGCGTCTTTGTTTTGTCCCAGTATGTTGGAAACGGCTGCAGTCTGCGTGGAGAACAGGCGCTCCGTAGGGTATTGACAAAGATGTCTTACCGTAGTATTCTTTGTCTTACCATGAGGTTGGAGTAAGACAATGGCAACCGCCAGTGCGCGCATCGGCTCCAAGTATCAGGTGAATATCCCCCGCGCGGTGCGTGACGCGTTGAAGCTGGCTCCGGAGGAGCAGCTTCTCTTTCTGATGGACGGCGAGACAGTCACCCTCCTCAGCCGGCCGGCCAGCTTTACGGCGGCCATGCGCGGGCTTCACAAAGGGCTGTGGGAAGATGCGGCCCGGCAGATCGAGGAGGAGCGAGCCGCATGGGAGTGAAGGCGCTGAAAGAACGGCTCGCAGACTTGCAGACGGTCCTGTTGGACACATCTGTCTTCGCCTATCATCTGGCCGATCACCCTCAATACAGCCCCCTCACGACCGCGGTGCTGGCAGCAATCGAGTCGGGCAGCCTCAAAGGCCTCGTCACCACCCTCACGTTGTCCGAGCTGCTGGCTCAGCCCGCACGCGCGGGCAATCGCCGGGCTGTGCAGGAATACGAGCTGTTTCTGACTCATTTCCCGCACTTGCAGGTGGCCCCGGTAGATGTGGAGCTCGGTCGCGAGGCCGCATGGGTGCGCGGCGAGACGGGGCTGCGCGCGCCGGATGCGCTGCAGATCGCGGCGGCTCGCCTCCACGGCGCAGATGCCATCGTAACCAACGATCCGCGGTGGCGGGAACACGTGACGCGACCCGAGGTGATCCTCCTGGACGACTATCTCGGCAGCGACGAGGGTGCCTGAACGCTGCAGGCAAGGGGGCGGGCTTCGCCGCTGCCGCGCCGACTCTACTCCTGGAAATCCACTGGAAATGTAGCAAATGGAGCGTCGACATACTTTACTCTACTCTATCTACTCTACCCCCCCTTAAGGGGGTAGAGTAGATAGAGAGAGTAGAGTCGATTAGGTTCTCGCAATCTACCAGCGTGGTGCTATAATCCGATCTGTCAACCCATCGATTCAGCATCCCACATAGAGGTAGATATGAGCGCACTCCTCGCCGAGCAGATGCTCGTCCTCTTCGCGATCCTTGCCATTGGCTCGTGGCTCGGCGGCCTGGCCTGGCGCGGGGTGTCGCTGGGAACTGCTGCGGTCTTCTTCGTCGGCCTGGCCTTCGGCCACTTCGGGCTGACCATTCCCAAGCCTGTGATGGACCTGGGCCTGCTGCTCTTCGTCTACGCGGTCGGGCTGCAGGCCGGCCCGCGCTTTTTCCGCACCTTCAAGCGGCAGGGCCGCGAGTTTGTGATCGTGTCCCTGGCCGCCCTCCTGGCCGCGGGCCTGGTGACCGTGCTGCTCGCCCGGTTGATGGGCTACTCATACGCACTGGCTGCAGGCATGTTCACCGGCGCGGTGACCAACACTCCCGCG
This sequence comes from uncultured Anaerolineales bacterium, assembly GCA_964387985.1. Lineage (GTDB taxonomy): Bacteria > Chloroflexota > Anaerolineae > CG2-30-64-16 > CG2-30-64-16 > JALOOB01. The sequence goes on from CAYLZG010000094.1 coordinate 4,489, forward strand.
CTGGCCGGCGCGATCGACGCAGTCGGCCGGATGGATGCGGAGATGGCCGCGACGGTCTCGGTCGGCTATGGCATCGCGTATCCGTTCAGCATCGTGGGCGTGACCCTGCTGGTTTCGTTCCTGCCCAAGCTGCTGCGACGGCCGGTCAAGCAGGCGGAAACAGATTGGATGGCGAGCCAGGCCGGCGAGCAGCCGCTGCTGGCCAAGAGGCAGTTCAAGGTCACCAACGCCAACCTGGAGGGCAAGCGGCTGGGCGAACTCGACACCCACCGGGTCAGCCACGTGAATATCTCGCGCATCCAGCAGGAGGGGAAGGTCGTTGCGGGCACGCCCGACGTGGTGCTCCATGTGGGCGACATCGTGCTTGCGGTGGGTGCTGAGGGTGAGCTGGAAAAGCTGAGGCTGCTGATCGGTGAGGAAGTCCATGTGCCGATGGAAGCCAGCCTGCAGACCCTCGCGCGCGAGATGCACGTCACCGAGACGAAGCTGGCGGGCAAGCGGCTGATGGACCTGCACGTGCTGGAAAACTACGGGGTCGTGATCACGCGCATCCGACGGGCGGGCGTCGAACTTGCGCCGGTGGGCACCAGCACGCTGGAGCTGGGCGACACCCTGCGGGTCGTCGGTGATGCGGCGGCGCTCGATGAGTTCGCCCGTCTCGTCAGCAAGGACGTGCGCAAGATCGAAGAGACCAACATGGTCCCATTCCTCATCGGCATCCTGCTGGGCATTCTGGTGGGGCTGGTGCCGGTCCCGCTGGGAGGAGGCATATCGATCAAGCTGGGCGCCGCAGGCGGTGCGCTGATCGTCAGCCTGCTGTTGGGCCACTTCGGCAGGGTGGGACCGTTCCGTGTATACGTACCGGCCGCGGCCAGGAATATCTCGCGCGAGCTGGGGCTGATGCTTTTCCTGGGCGGCGCAGGCGCCAATGCCGGCACGCAGCTTGCGAAGGTGGTGCAGGCGCAGGGCGCCGGTGTCTTCCTGGCAGGAGCTGCGATCACGCTCACTGCGACGGTCGTCACCATCATCGTGACGCACCTGCTCTACCGGATGAACCTGCTGTCGGTGATGGGCCTGACCGCGGGCGTGATGACCAACCCGCCCGCGCTGGCGGCCGCAGAAAACCAGACGACGACCGGGGTGCCCGCGGTGACTTATGCCAGCGCGTTTCCGGTGGTGCTGATCTTCAAGATCCTGCTGGCACAGGTGTTGGTGCAGCTACTGCGTTTATTCTAGCGCGGTCCGGGCGGCGCTGCGCCGGCAGGCAGGAGGATCATTGCTGGGCTTCCTGGCTGTCGACCTCCCGAATCAATTCCTCGCCAACCTGGAGCAACACCTGGCCGCGGCCAGGATCGACGTTGCGCGTCTGAAGGTAACTCTCCAGCATCTGGGCAGGGGTCAGCGCCTCGATTGAGATGCCGCCAAGCCGGCCGCGCGGCAGGCGCTGGACATCGCGCTGGATCGCGGCGATGTCGTAGGCATCCTTCAAGGCCAGCTTGATATCCCGGTCGACCAGGAGCGACTCCTGGGCCTCGTCCAGCACGACCCGCAGCCTCACCACGGTCTGGGACAGGTCGCCGGCAGCCGCGATGCGCTCGGCGACTTGCGCGGTGGGATTCTCGGCCCCCTGCACGTTGACCTCGATCGTGCGGAACGTCCGGGCCGCCCGGCGATGTTTCTCCCGGAAATGCCAGATCGTCTGCGCCTCGCCGAGGGTCGCGACCACCCACCCTTTCGGCTCGCGCTCCTCTCCGAAGTCGATGCGCTCGGGGCTGCCGCTGAAAATGATGGGCGGCTGCAGGTCGTGGTTCAGGCTCTGGTGCTTGTGGATGTGGCCGAGCGCCACGTAGCGCCAGACCGGATCGGCCAGCGCGGCTCCCCGGTCGACCGCTACATCGCGGCCCACCATGATGTTCCGCTCAGATCCGTGGCTGGCCTCGTCCACGCTGAAGTGGCCCACGAGGATGGCAGGCGTGTCCGCATCCTGCCGGGCCTGGTCTGCCAGGGTCATGATGCGGCTGGTCAGCCGTTCGCTCAGCAGCCGGTCCAGCTCATCCACGCTCTTGCCCTCGGCCTCTTCCCTCGCGATGTGATCCTGCCGAAGCGGATACGGCGCGGTCGCCACCTGCAGGTGCTGGCCGCGGCGGCAGGTGATGGTCCGCACCGCGTAGTCCGCGCCGACGTACACATTGGGCACGCTCAGCGTGTCGAAGATGCTGATCGAGGTGGCGCGGCGCTGCACGGGCGGCAGGTCGTGGTTGCCCACCAGCAGCACCACGGGCACGCCCGCATCCGCGAGCCGCTTGATGCGCCGCGCGAACTCCCGCTGGAAGGTGGGATTGGGATCGCGCATCTTGTATGCGTCACCCGCAAACACGAACAGATCGATGTCCTCTTCGATGGCATAGTCGATCATGTCGGTCAGCCGGCGCAGGAAGTCCATCACGCGACCGTGGATGCCCGTCTCGGGGTCCATCCGGCCGTAGTTTTCCATGCCGATGTGCAGATCGGCAGTATGGAGCAGCTTGATCGGTTGCATATCAGTTTTCGAGATTCTCAATCGAACCCGGCAAAATCCGGGTTGCGGCCGGTCCGCTTGTCGAGATCCTGCAGGTCGACGGCGCGGCCGTCTGCGTCCCGGAAGCCCATTGCCTTGTAGAAATCGAGGTCGTAGCGCCGCGTCTGCACGACGACCGGCATCGGCACCGCGTGGCCCAGGATGAGCGCCTGCTCCCGGGTGTCGAGCCTGGCAAGCACCTCTTTCAGCCCGCCAGACCCGCTGACGCCGGACAGGACCGCCTTGATGTCGCTCTCATCGTCCAGCAGCATGGTCACACGCGTGCCGATCTGCGACATGACCTCCGAATCGATGCCCGAGGGGCGCTGGTCCACGATGAACAGCGTCACGTTGTACTTGCGCAGCTCACGCGCGATCGTTCCGAAGATGGTGTTCGGAGCAACGGTCGGGTCGAGGAACTTGTGCGCCTCCTCGATGGTGATGACCAGGGGGTGGGGCTCCTTGCCCCCCTTTCCGAAGGACTCCTCTTTCTCCTTGACGTACTGCTTATGGATGCGCCGGGTGAGGAAGTTCGCGACCAGGATGTACGCGCTCAGGTCAGAGCCGTAACGGCCGAACTCCAGCACTACGTGCTTGCGCTCTTTGATGTACTGCAGGATGCGTCCGACCGAGTCATCCTGTGCCTTGGGCTTCAGGAACGAGTAAAGGCGCATGCGCTCGAATCGGCGGCGCAGCGCAGCAAGGGTCTGCTGGCCCTGGCCCAGGTCTTCTGCCAGCGCCTTGAGACCGCGCACTTCCTTGCCCGTTTCGGGGTCGAAGTCGCCGTACGCATCGACCCAGGCGTCGTCGAGGAAGTTCTTGAGCCAGTCGCGGCCGAACTTGCGGAAGAGTGCGTAGACCGCGCCGATCTGCGGCTCGCTCAGGTTGAGGAGCCCTGCGAGCATCTCCAGGTCCTCCGGTTCGACCTGATCTTGGCCGATCGTAACGGTGAAGTCCGGGTTGGATCCGCGGCGCCGCGACGAGTCATCGTCCAGCGTGAAGATGCTGACCCGGCCCGGGAAGATCTGCTTGAGCCCCTTGACCCGGCTGATGTCCTCCGAGCTGCCCTCCCAGCCGTACTCATTGTGCATGTCGAAGATCAGGTTGACCGCGACGTTCTCCCTGATGACGCCTGCCAGCAGCAGCCGCGAGAGGAAGGTCTTGCCGGTGCCTGACTTGCCGAAGACGCCCGACGAGCGTTCCACCAGCCGTTCCAGGTTGAGCGTGATCTTGACGTTCTCCATGTCCAGCGGCGCGCCGATATGGAAGAAGTGCACGTCCTTTGCGCCCACCTTGCGCTCGCCCTCGGGACCGAAGACCTGGTCGACCTCCTCCTGGCTGGCCGTCGAGACAGGTGTGAAGTGCTCCGGAATCGTCTTGACCGGCTTAGGCTCGGCTGAGTCGTTCTCCAGGATCAGGAGAGGACTGAGATGGACCGTTCCGTAGGTCGTCGTGCCCCGGTAGATCTCCGCGATGAACGGGTCCGAGTAATCGGGGGGCTGTTTGGCCACATCCGGATTGGTCGTATCCAGCGCAACATCGGTGACCATGCAGAAGAAGCGCCGGCTGCGCCCGCGCGCGACGACATACCGGCCCACGGCCAGCTCTTCGATGGAAACGGCCCGGTCGAGCCGGACTGCCAGCCCTTCGGATAGCGATCCCCCGATGACGACCCCGAGCTGCTCGCGAGCGGCGGCGATTGCCTGGCGCTCGGAGACTTCTTCGTTCCGCGACTTCAGGTCATCGAATGAGATGTCCGTATCGATTGGGTTGTTCATCCTGATTGGACCCCGTCTGCGTCTAGATCTCCCGGTACTTGTTCTCCAGGTAGCGGATATACGGCTCGATCGTCATCTCCCGTCCGGTCACGCGCTGCACCAGTTCTGCGGCAGTGAACTTGGAGCCGTGACGGTAGATGTCGTTGCGCAGCCACCCAAGCAGCACATCGAAGCGGCCCGCGCGCATCTCCGCCGGGATCTCGGGATGCGCCGCGAGCGCAGCTTCGTAGAACATGCCGCTCATGATGTTGCCCAGCGTGTAACCCTGGAAAGAGCCGCCGATGAATCCGGCGTACCAGTGAACATCCTGCATGCAGCCGTTCCTGTTGTTCGGCGGCTCGATGCCCAGATCGCTCTTGTAGCGCGCGTTCCAGGCGTCCGGCAGATCCTCGATCGCCAGCTTGCCCTCGAGCATGTCCAGCTCCAGGTCGAAGCGGATCATCACATGGAGGTTATAGGTCAGCTCATCCGCCTCGGTGCGGATGAGCGAGCGCTGAACCCTGTTGACTGCCCAGTGGAACGTCTCCAGCGATACACCGGATAGTTGCGCCGGGAAGATCGCCTGGGCCTTCGGGAAGAAATGCTCCCAGAAGTCGAGGCTGCGGCCAACGATGTTCTCCCACAGGCGTGACTGGCTTTCGTGCACCCCTGCAGATGTCCCCTGGCCCAGGGGGCTCGCGTCGAACGCGGGATCGATGCCTTGTTCGTACATCGCGTGCCCTGCTTCGTGGATCGTGCTGAAGAGCGCATAGGCGAGATCGTCTTCGGCGACGCGGGTGGTGATGCGGATATCCCCAGCTCCGAAGCTGGTGGTGAACGGGTGGGCCGTCTTGTCCAGCCGGCCGCGTTCGAAGTCGTAGCCGATCTGCCGCGCGATATCGAGGTTGAACTGCCACTGCTGGGCGTCGGGATAATGCTGGCGCAGGCAGGCGTCATCCGCCGGGGGCCGGGCGGTGACCCGGTCGACCATGGGCGCGAGCCGCGCGCGCAGCTCCGCAAAGAGGGGCCGGATCACCGCGGCAGTCATGCCGTAGTCGGCCTCGTCGATCAGGGGGTCCGCCACGTGGGCGAAGGGCGCGAAATGCTCGGCGTAGCGGCGACTCAGGTCCAGCGTCTTTTGGAGCATAGGGCGCACCCTGCCGAAGTCATTCTCCGGCCGGGCATGTTCCCAGGCTACGTAGGACTCGTTCTGGTGGCTGGACAGCTCGGCGATGAATTGGGGTGGAACCTTGATCGCGCGCTCGTACTCGCGCCGCGCCACGCGGAGATACGCTGCGTCGTCATTGTCGTACGGCAGCGAGTCCGCGTAGGCCTGGAGCTCATCGAGGAGCCGGCCGTTCGCAGGGTCGATGAACCGTTCGTGGGCCAGCTGGGCCAGCAGTGCCTGCTGGCGTCCCCGTCCCTCTGCGCCACCGGGCGGCATGTAGGTCGTCTGGTCCCAATACAGGACGGACCCGGCATTGCGCAGGTCATAGACACCGGTCAGGCGTTGCTTCAGTTCCTGTAGCTTGTGTTCGTTCATCATTCCGTCTTTCTATGGGCGGTCGTGGCCGTGGCCTGGGCCGACGCCAGGATCAGGATGTCCTGGATGTTGACGTGCGGCGGCCGCGTGACCGCCCAAACGATCGCGTCGGCCACATCTTCCGGCGATAGGGGCTGCAGCCCCTGGTAAACCTTCTTGGCCTGCTCCTCGTCGCCATGGAAGCGCACGACGCTGAACTCAGTCTCGACCATGCCCGGTTCGACGTTCGTGACGCGCACGCCGCTTCCCAGCAGGTCGATCTTCAATGCGCGGCTGAGCATCGCAACCGCGGCCTTGGTGCTGCAATAAACGGTTCCGCCCGCATAGGGATCGCGGCCCGCCACTGACCCGATGTTGACCACATGGCCGTGTCCCCGCTCGACCATGCCGGGCAGGATGGCGCGCGTGACATAGAGCAGACCTTTGATGTTCGTGTCAACCATCTCATCCCAATCCTGGGTGCTGCCCGCGTGCAGCGGATTGAGCCCGCGCGACAGGCCTGCGTTGTTGACCAGCACCTCGACCGCGCGCCATTCCGGGGGTAAGCTCCCGAAAGCGGCCGTCACGGCTTCCTGATCCCGCACATCCAGCTCGATGCACAGCGATTCTGTGCCGTGCAGCTCCTTCAGCTGGGCCCCGAGCTCCTCCAGCCGTTCGACACGCCGCGCGGCCAGGATCAGGCGCATGCCCTCCGCTGCCAACGCGCTGGCGCTGGCCATGCCGATGCCGGAGCTTGCTCCCGTGACAAGTGCGATTTGACCGTCGAGCGACGTCTTCATTGACATAAAAATTACTCCTCGGAGAGAATGGTATTAGCGCAATTGCCTGAGTATACCGTCCAGGCGGGTTAAGTCCAATGCCAATAGCCGGGCCAACTCCCGGCCCGCGCTGATCAGGTACTGCTCGCGTTCCAGGCGCGATGGCCGCGCCTCGCTCGCCATCCGCAGGGCCGCGACGATGATCTGGTCCACGGGCGCGTCGATCTCGGGCAGCAGCAGCCTGATCCAGTCGTGCCGTTCGGTGAAGCGCACCCATTCCGCGTTGTTGCACGTGTGGATCTCGTCCAGGGTGCGGGGTGGCTGGGGGGGCAGGCGGTGAAAGACCGCGTTCTCATCGCCGTGCCCGACGATGATGACATCGACGACGATCGGCACTTGCCGCTTCTGGCGCTGGTCTTCGATGATTTCGGCACTTTCTACACCTGCCGCGACCAATTGGCGGACAAATGCGTCATCCTCGATGGTGACGTTGCACGTCAGCCCGTAGACGACGCGGCCGTTGCGGCCGGTCGCCTTCAGCAGCGCGCCGAGCTTCGGGGTCATCAGATCCTGCTCGGCGATCAGTTGGCGGCAGCCCACCGTAAAGGCGGATGTGCTGGCGCGCAAGACGCGCCCGACCGGGATTTGTTCGTCCATATTACCTTCCTGAAGTGCGTCCGGTCAGGAGCTTGTTGCTGGCCTTGACCGAGATCTCGGGCATCATGCCGTTACGCAGCATGACCTGCATCAGCAGCCTGTCGAGCTCTGTCTTGTCGCTCTGGGTGACTACCGCCAGCTCATGAGCGCGCGCGAGCACATACGGATAGGCGGTGGGTTCGCAGTTGGCGTAGATGGCCGCTTGTGCCGCGTCGAGCCAGCCGGGCTGCGACGCGACCCAGCCGGGCATTTCGATGCGGGCGATGACCGATCGTTCGCCGCGATCCACGTGCGCGACATTCATGTAGGCAAACGCGATACGATCGCCGCCGGACCGTGCCTGGTACCGGTCGTTGGCATTCGTATAGGGTGTGAAAAGTCCGGTCCGTTCGCACGGCTCGAGGTCGCTGAAGAGGACGCGGTCCGTCAGGCCGAGGTAGCGTCCCCGGCGCAGCGCCTCTCGGGTGATCTTCTCGATGGGCAGGTTCAGGAGCTCGAGGATGCGCAGTACGAAAGCGCTGCCGGGTCGATCGACATAGCCGATCGGGATGGCATGGGCCTTGCGCAATCGGGCCAGTTGCGCGATAACGAAGTCGATTTCCTCGTTGATCCTGTCCGATCGCTGAGGATCGGGCCGCAGCCAGGGGAGCAGCGGTCCATCGACCAATGCGACGATGGGGGTGGAAAGGTCGCCGCCCAGGGCTTCACGTTCCTGCTCGGCCAATCGCGCAAGCGCTTCGATCTCGCGACGGCTGCGCATCAGGCTGATGTCTTCGTTGCTGACGAGCTGGCCTTCGTCGTCGTAGACATCATCGTCTTCGAAATGAATCTCGGGTGCGCTGTCGGTGGCGGGCGCAAGACCTGACCCCTTGCGCAGCACGATCGTTCCCGTGTTAACAAGGTAATACGTCGTGATTGCATGCCGGTCCGGGAAGATCTGGCTGCCGTCTGCAGCGATGAGAGTGACCGGTGACGTCTGTGCGGCAACGCAGCGATGTTCGTCCAGCCGCTCGCCCAGGGGCTTGGCGCCGCGCCGCCATTCGTCGATCTCGCGCGCTCTCTCGATCTTGCGAAGAAGTTCTTCGGTCACATGGGGTTGCGCACCCAGCAGTTGCCGGGCTTCAGCACCGCGCTTCTGTGCATCATCCTGGCGCTGCACGATCGTTTCGCCCATTGCGTCCACCTGAGAGGTCAGGCGGCTTAGTTCAAGGGTCACCGGCTCCTCCGTAAGCCGAACAGATATTCGCCGGCATTATAGCGTGAGGTTGCGCCATGCGCAAGTGATTGACAAATCGCGGCGACTGGCTTAGAATTCATATATAGGCTTTTTTTGCTTTGTATAAAGGAGCGTTTTGATGGCCGAACCTCTCCGCTCTACCGTGGGGCAGTTCAGCAGCGCGGGCGGGCGTTGGCAGCCGCGCGGCCAGAATATGCGCGCAGTCGAACCGGCGCCCGATCATCCGCGAGCGGAACGGGGCAGCCTGTACATTTTGATCGAGGTGACCGGTGCTGGCGGCGGCCACGCTGCCCTGTACCGGCAGCTGCTGACTGCGGCACAGGTGGCCTTCTACGAGGTCGGTGACACCGTTGAGGTTGCTCTGAGACAGGCGGTTCGCGAGGTGCAGGCTGTTCTCAGGCGCGCCAACGAGGCGCTGCCGGAGGCTGCCTGGCGCGCCGGACTGAGCATGGTCGTCCGCTACGGTCCGCACCTGGTCATCGGGCAGGCGGGGCCTTCGCTGGTGCTGGTCAGCCACCCCAAGACCGTCGACGTGTTTCCTGCCCAACTGGGTGATTCCGGTCCTGCATTGGGCGGCCCCGACCGGCCGGAGGTAGTCATCTACGACGCCACCGTCGAGGCCGGCAGCATGGTGCTGATGGCGCAGAGCGATTGGACGGAACAGGCCAAGCTCGAGGCGCTCGCCGTGGCCGCGGCCTCACCGAGCGTCAGCCAGGCAACACAGTACCTGGGCCAACTGGCGGGCAGCGCGGATCTGAGCGCGCTGCTCGTTTCGTTCGACCTCGACATCCCGTCTGTCAGGGACGCCGGAGCAGGGCTCAGGCCCCTGCAGGGCGGCGCAACCGGCATAGCCGGAGAAGCCGAACCGGCGGCAGCCGAACCTGCCAGGCCACAGGGCAAGGGGCTGTTTGGCGGGTTGTTTGGCAGGGGTCGGACGCCAGACCGAGCTGAACCTGAGGTCGTCGAGGCAGCACCCCTTGATATGGAGACGGAGACAGAACTTCCACCTGAGCCGGAATTTGTCGCGCCCATCGCGACAAAGCCGGTGACCTGGTCCCCGCCGCCAGATGTGGGATACGAGCCGGAGCCGGCGCCATCTCTCGAGGAGCAGCGAGCGGCTGCAGAAGCTGAGAGCCGCCGGCGAGCTGCATGGCAGGAAAGGATCACGGCGGAGGCGGAGGTTGCTACCGAGGGCGTTGGCTTCGAACCGGAGCCATTCGAGCCTTCGGCGCCCCCACGCCGCAGTGCATGGCCCCTGGTGTTGGCTTTGATCTTCATACCGCTGCTGATTCTCGCGGTCGTAGTGGGCATGCTGCTCGCCCGCACGCGTGCTGCCGACGCTCAGTTTGCGGAAGTGCTGGCAGGCGCGAACAACGTGATCACTCAGGCGGAGCAATCCACCGACGATGCGGCCGCAGCCCAGCGGCTTGCTGGAGCAAAGGAATTCCTGGATCAGGCCAAGGCATTGCGCCCGAACGACGAGCAGTTGAGCGAGATGCTCAACCGCTACGAGAACCTGGTCATGCGGGTGGAGAAGGTCACGCCGCTGTATGGCATCGTGCCGCTCTGGCCATTTCAGGGCGATACCGGCCACCAGCTCGAGCGGGTGGTGGTGACCGGCGAATCGGTGTTTGTCCTCGACAAGGCAACGAACCAGGTCAATCGCTTCACACGTTCGGCCCTCGGCGACAGCGTCGAGCCGGTGGGCGATAAGCCCGCGGTGCAGAAGGGCGACCCTGTGGGCGACCAGACCGTCGGCGATCTCATGGACATGACCTGGGTCGAGGCGGCCACTGCGAATCAGCGGAGCTTGCTCCACGTGATGGATGCGACCGGCCAGTTGGTGGCTTTCGATGAAGTATACGGGCAGAAGCGGCTCGTCGTTGACCGGGCCAAGTGGGTGACGGCGCAGTTGATTGCCGGGTACAACGGTAATCTGTACGTGGCCGATCCCGGTGCAGATCAGGTCTGGCGTTATGCGCCGACAGCGAATGGCTACGAGGGTGAGCCCGCCGCGTGGTTCGCGGATGACAAGAAGCCGGACATGGCCGGCCTGGTCGCCATGGCTATCGACGGGCACATCTGGCTGCTGCACTCGGACGGCCGGCTGCTGAAGTTCTTGAGCGGCGAACAGCGGGCGTTTGCCTGGGACGGGCTGCCGAGTCCGTTCAGCAGCCCATCCGCGCTGGCCCTGTCACAGGAGGGCGACCGGCTGTACGTGGCCGACCCCGGAAACAGCCGCATCATTGAGGCTACCAAGGATGGCAAGTTCCTACGCCAGTTCAAGGCGCGCGAGGGCACACTGCTGTCCGGCATCCGTCACCTGTTCCTGGACGAGTCGAAGGGGATGTTCTACATCGTGACGGCCGATCAGTTGTATAAGGCGAGCATTCCGCAGGCAACGCAGGCTCAGTAGGCATATCCTGGAACCGAACGGCTGGCAGCGCCGTCTCTTGTGAGGCGGCGCTGTTTTTGCGCGCGGGCGAGTGCCGTCTCCGCAATCTTTGGGTCCAAAAAGCCTTCAAGGTATAATCAACTGCTATGTCTGAAAATCAGCCTTCATCGAGTCGCCGATCCCTGTGGTCGGGGCTCTTGCTCGGTGGATTGCTCACCGTTTTCGTGGCGATGTTCGCCTATGTCGCCTATCTGTTTCTTTCCTGGGGCCAGGCGGCTGCTCAGCAAGCCCCCGAGATGGCTCCGCTTGCCTTGCCCAGGATCGTACGGCCGGCAAGTGAGAATACGGTCCAGCTGACCTCGGCCGAAGCAACCGTCTTCCAACCGGTGGGCCGGGCGCAGGAGGATCAGCCGGTCGCGGCCGTGAAGCGCACGACGATCTTGTTGTTGGGGGTTGACGCACGCCCCGGGCAGACGGTCTCCCGCACGGACACCATCATCCTGCTGACCTTCAATCCTGAAACGGGTGCTGCCGGCATGTTGTCGGTCCCCCGCGACCTCAAAGTCCGTCCCACTGCTCTGAATCGGGACATGAAGATCACCTCGGTGTTTCCCGCAGGCGAGGCGTCAGGGTATCCTGGCGGCGGACCCGCGCTCCTCGAAGAGACGCTTACCGAGATGCTGGGCTATCCGATCGACAACTACGTTGTAGTCAATTTCGACGGGTTCAAGGAGATCATCGATCTGATCGGCGGCGTCGAAATCACCGTCCCGTACGAGATCTACGACGACAAGTATCCCGACGAGAACTATGGATACCTGCCCCCGGTGCACTTCCTTCCTGGCAAGCAACTGATGGACGGGGATACGGCGCTGAAATATGCGCGCACGCGGCATGCCGACAACGACTACGCGCGCGCCGGCCGCCAGCAGCAGGTCATCATGGCCATCAAAGACAGGGTGACCGCGCCGGGACAGATGGCAGCGTTGCTGCCGCGGCTTCCAGGTCTGGCGGTGGCCATGGCCAACTCGGTGAAGACCGACATGTCGGTCGACAAGGCGATCGGCCTGGCGCGCGCGATCGACAACATGGATCTGAACAACATCGCGCGCGTCGTCATCGACCCGAAGATGGGCCGGGTCACCCTGGATGATCCGGAGCTGGGTTATACGCTCGTGCCCGACCTCACGAAGGTGCGGGCCGCGGCTGATGCGATCTTCGCCGATGTCGCGGCGGGACCCTCCCCCGAAGAGGTGGCTCGCCACACGATCCAGGCAGAGGCCGCACGCATCGTGCTGCTCAACGGCACGCAGGAGAAAGGCCTGGCCTCAAAGCTGCAGGCCACGTTGATCACCCAGGGGTACAACATCACCACCGTGGGCAACGCGGACCGCGCGGACTACGCCCAGTCTGAGCTGATGATCTATGGGGAGGCCAAGACCGCCACCGTGAATGCGCTGATGGATTGGTTTGGTATCTCTGAGGATCGCGTGACCACTCAGCCGGCCTCGGAAGACAGGGATATCGCTGTGGTCATCGGCAACGACCAAACCCAGGCGCAAGCGGCGACTCCTTGAGGCTGGCCGGGCATATGACAGTCGTCATTGCAGTTCGTACCCTCGTGT
>CAYLZG010000095.1:0-16979 GCA_964387985.1 uncultured Anaerolineales bacterium
GCGCGGCGGCCGGTAGCAGGCCTGCCTCCCGGCGCCAATCGAGCTGCCGGCGATATGCGGCCGCCTGCCCCTCGTCGCTCGCGGTCAGGAGGATGAGGTCCCACCCGCGACGGCCGGAGGCGCTTGCGGGGTCGAGCGCCGCAAGGTACCGCTGCCAGTTGTTGCGATGGGCCTGCCGCAGGAAAGCCGTAGATCCCGCTGCGTCCGCCGCAGCGACGTCCTCGTGCGTTCGCCCTAGGATAGCTCTGACTCCGCCAGCCGGATCAGGTACTGACCGTAGTCGTTCGACTTCATTAATTGGCCCTGGCGTATCAGCTCCACGCGGTCGATGTTCCCCATCCGGTACGCGATCTCCTCGGGACACGAGAGCATCATGCCCTGCCGCTCCTGCACGGCCTGGACGAATCCCGCGGCCTGGAGGAGCGACTCGTGCGTGCCTGCGTCCAACCACGCTACCCCGCGGCCCATGGGCTCGACGCGGAGCTGGCCCTGCCCCAGGTACGTCCGGTTCACGTCGGTGATCTCGATCTCGCCGCGCGGGGAGGGCTTCAGATTCGCGGCGATGTCGCACACCTGCTCGTCGTAGAAATAGAGCCCCGGCACCGCAAAGTGCGACTTCGGCGCCTTGGGCTTCTCCTCGATGCTGATCGCGCGGCCCGTTTCGTCGAACTCGACCACGCCGTACCGCTCCGGATCGCGCACCGCATATGCAAACACCAGCGCACCTTCGGTCAATTGGCTGGCCGCGCGCAATTTGGCCGGCAGCCCGTGGCCGTAGAAGATGTTATCCCCCAGGATGAGGCACGACGGCTGCCCCGCCACAAACTCGCCACCCACGATAAACGCATCGGCCAGCCCGCGCGGGGTCGCCTGCTCCGCATATTCGAAGCGTAGCCCCCACTGGCTGCCGCTGCCCAACAGGTTGCGGAACCCGGGCAGCGCATCGGGCGAGCTGATGACCAGGATCTCCCGGATCCCTGCCAGCATGAGCATGGACAGCGGGTAGTAGATCATCGGCTTGTCGTACACCGGCAGCATCTGCTTGCTGACCGCGATCGTCAGAGGGTAGAGCCGCGTACCGGCCCCACCTGCGAGGATGATACCTTTCACAATGCCTCTCCTCGTTCAGAATGTCAGTATCAGCGTGCGGACGTTCAGAAACACGATCAGGCTGCCCACCAACAGCATGAAGGGCTTGCGCGGCAGGCGCCTGGCGGCAAAGGCCGCCAGGGGTGCTGCCAGTGCGCCGCCGATCAGCAGGCCCAGGATGATGTTCCCGTAACGGAGAAACTCGCCGCTGCCCAAGGCCAGGAAGAACGTGACCGATTGGGCGAGGGTGACGAAGAATTCGGTGATGTTGACCGAGCCGACGGTGAAGCGGGGCTCGTTGCCCCGGGCCATCAGCGTCGAGGTCACGACAGGGCCCCAGCCGCCCCCGCCCAGCGCATCCATGAAGCCGCCCGCGAAGCCGAGCGGGATCAGCCAGGAGCGGACGTGCCGGGGAGACGTAGACCTGAACGCACGGTAGATGACGATCAGGCCCATGATCGCCAGGTAAACCGACACGACAGGCTTGAGCCACGGCGTGTCGAGGTTGCTGAGCAGATACGCGCCGATGACGCCGCCCAACACGCCGGGGATCACCAGCTTGCGGGCCAGGTCCGCGTGGACGTTACCCATGCGCCAGTGCGAAAAGCCCGAGATGCCAGTGGTCGCCACTTCCGCTGCATGGACGGCCGCGCTGGCAAACTTCTGCGGCACGCCCAAGCCGTTGAGAATCGTGGTAGAGCTGACCCCGTACGCCATGCCCAGCGCGCCGTCGATCATCTGCGCCACGAAGCCGATGAGAATGAAGGCCCAGATCGGAAGAGATTGGAGGTCCACCGGCGCATCCCTCCTCTATCGATGGTGCGGTTCAACGCCACACTCCCGCCCCGACGTTTGCGGGCAGGCGGTCTACTTCACGGCGACGTGACGCGTGTCGACCAGGCAGGCTGCCCGCCGCGCGATATCCGCCCAATCGTAGACCGAGTGATCGGTGACGATCATCACGCAGTCTGCTGCGCGCAGCGCCTGCTCCAGGTCGGATTCGCCGTGCAGCCCGCGGCCGTTGTGTATCAGCGCGGGAATGTAGGGATCGTGGAAGCGGACGTCGGCTCCCTTCGTGCGCAGCAGCTCGATGATGTCCAGTGCGGGCGACTCGCGCACGTCGTCGATGTCCTTCTTGTAGGCCACGCCCAGCACGAGCACGTTGCTCCCCTTCATCGGCTTGCCCGCCGCGTTCAGCGCGTCCTGCACCTTGTCGACCCAATAGCGCGGCATCTCGGTGTTGATCTCGCCGGCCAGCTGGATGAAGCGCGCGTTGTAGTTCAGCGTCTTCAGCTTCCAGGAAAGGTAATGCGGGTCGAGGGGGATGCAGTGGCCGCCTACGCCGGGGCCGGGTGTGAACTTCATGAAGCCATAGGGCTTGGTCGCGGCCGCCTCGATGACCTCCCACACGTCTACGCCCAGCTTGTCGCACATGATCGCAATCTCATTGACCAGCGCAATGTTGACCGCACGGAACGTGTTTTCGAGCAGTTTCACCATCTCGGCCGTTGGCGTCGAAGAGACCGGTACGATCCGCTCGATGGCCGAGCCGTAGAGCGCGGCGGCTACTTCGAGGCACGCGGGCGTCACACCGCCCACCACCTTGGGGGTGTTCTCCACCGTATAATCCTGGCGGCCGGGGTCGATTCGCTCGGGCGAGAACGCGAGGAAGAAGTCCCGGCCCACCTCGAAGCGGTCGATGCCCAGCCGTTCCATCACGGCCGGTGCGGCCAGCGCGGGGAGCAGAAGTTCCTCGGTCGTGCCGGGATAGGTGGTGGATTCGAGGCTGATCAGCATGCCGGGATGGATGTATTCGGCTGCGGAGTCCCGTGCCGCAATCAGGAAGCGCACGTCGGGGTCGCGCGTCTTGTTCAAGGGGGTGGGCACGCAGATGATCGCCGCGTCGCACTCTGCGAGCGCCGCGTAGTCCGTAGTCACAGAGAAGGATGGCTGGATACGAGCAAGCCGCTCAGAGGGGATATCCTGCACGTAGGACTCCCCGCGCTGCAAAGCGGCCACCTTGCGTGGGTCCACGTCGATCCCAACCACCGGGAAGCCCCGTTCCGCGAAGGCGACCGCGAGGGGCAGGCCCACGTAACCCAGGCCCACCACGGCCACCACGGCCTTACGTTCCTGTATCTTCTGCAATAACTGGTCTTTCATCTGATTCACCTGCTGAAAGTGCTGAGATTTGGAAGCTGCTCATGCTCCGCGGCCCTGCAACCGGCTGACTGCAGGTCCGGGCGTCGCTGGTTGGGCCGCCCGGCATTGGGACGGCTCGCGGCGCTTGACGTCTATGAGGAGCGCCTTCGGAGCAAAGGGCCGCATGGCTGCTGCAACGAAGTCGCTTCCTGTACCACGGATACGTACGGCGCGCTTTACTGTCCAGACACAAAAAGGCGGCCCCCTGGCGCATCGCACCCCGGGTAGGCCGTCTGTGGGTTCATCATGAGGCAGGCTATCGTACAACCGATCAGCATTGGCTGCGTCCGGGGGGGACACGAAGAGTATTGCGGATGCCCCCGGCCCGACTCGAACGGGCACGTCCTTATGGACACAGGCCCTCAACCTGCCGTGTATGCCAATTCCACCACGGGGGCATCATGTGAGAACAATTATAGCCCGTTTCCCGGCTTTGTCAAAAGATAGTTGACTCTCCCCAGACGGGTGGCATCTTAGCACCGCGCTGCGGGGCTGTCAAGTCTTCGCGCCAGTAGGAGCGCGCGGTCACAAAACATCCTGAGCGTAGGGGCGACCCCCGTTAGGTGCCGGGCACCTCGAAGGTGCCCGGCACCTGGATCAAAGCACAGGACGTTTGCCAAGGCGCATGACCTATCGTATACTCACGGGACTACTTCCCTGCAGGCTGATCTGCGAAAGACGAGCATGCGCGTCCGCATCATTACCGACTCCAGCACGAATATCCCCGATGCAACCCTCGCGCGTCTTGAAATCGTTGAGGCGCCTGCAGTCGTCAATTTCGGCCAGGAAAGCTTCCTCTATAAGATCGAGCTCTCACTGCAGGACTTCTACCGCAGGTTGGCGAGCGCGGATCAGCTGCCGACGACCGCGGGACCGCCGCCTCAGCAGTTCACAGAAGCCTTTCAGCGCGCGGCGGACGAGGGCGCGGAGCACATCATCGCGGTGACGGTGTCCAGCCGCGCCAGCGGAACCTACGATCGAGCGATGATCGCGGCCGAGCAAGCCCCGGTGCCGGTGACTGTGTGGGATGCCCTGCATGTGTCCATGGCCGCGGGCTGGCAGACCATCGCCGCGGCCGAAATGGCGCGTGACGGACTGGGTGTCGAGGCCATCCTGGCCCGCCTGGCAGCGTTGAGGTCCAGGATCCAAATGACCTTTTCGCCGGCCAATCTCAAGTACGTCATCGCCAGTGGCCGCGTGCCGCGATTGCGCGGGACGGTCGGCGACCTGCTGAACATCAAGCCGGTCATGGTGACGCAGGATGGCCGGCTGGAGCCGGTTGCCCAGGTGCGCACGCAGCGCAAGGCCCAGGAGCACATGATCGGCCTGATGGCGGACGCGCTCGGGGATACGCCGGCCCGGGTCGCGGTGGGCCATTGCAGCGTGCCCGACGACGCCGCGGCGTTTTTCGAGCGCGTCCGTGCGCGCATTAACGTGAGAGAGCACGTCATCGTCGACTTGGGCATGTTGGCCGCGCTGGGCGGGCCCGGCCTGCTCGGCCTGGCATGCCATCCGGTGGAGGATTCATAGCATGAAGATCGTTGTCGATGCCATGGGCGGCGATCACGCGCCGGGCGTGGTTGTGGCCGGCGCAGTCGCCGAGGCGCGCGAGCGCGGGACGGAGATCATCCTGGTCGGCGTCCGGGAGGCAGTGGCCGCAGAGCTCGCCAGGCAAGGCGACACCACCAACCTGCCGATCGAGGTGATCCACGCGTCGGAAGTGGTCGCTATGGAGGAGCACACGATGGCTGTCAAGGCCAAGAAGGACTCCTCGCTCATGGTGGGCATGCGGCTGGTCAAGGAGGGCCGGGCGCAGGCCTTCGCGTCCGCGGGCAATTCGGGCGCGGTCATGGCCGCGGCTCTGTTCGGCCTGGGCCGGATTCGCGGGGTCGAGCGGCCCGCGTTGGGGAGCATCTACCCCGCCTCGCCCAACCCCTGTCTGATCGTGGACATCGGCGCCAATGCGGACTGCAAGCCGGAGTACCTGGTCCAGTTTGCAACCATGGGCGCCACCTACGCGCGGCTCATGTTCGGCATCGGCCAACCCAAGGTCGGCATCGTCTCCAACGGCGAAGAGGCCGACAAGGGCAGCATGCTCATCCGCGAGACCTACCCCCTGCTCCAGGCGAGCGGGCTGAACTTCGTCGGCAATGTCGAGGGCAAGGACATCGGCCGCGGGGTCGCCAACGTCGTGGTCACGGATGGGTTCACGGGCAACGTGGTCATCAAGCTCACGGAAGGCGTGCTGTCGTTCATGCTCAAGTACCTGAAGCGCCAGTTCACCGGCGGCCTGCGCAACAAGCTCGGCCTGCTGCTCATGACCCCCGGCCTGATCCTGGCGCTGCCCGGCGTGGCCCTGCTGTGGCCCAGCATCCAGGAAGCGCGGCGGCGCCTGGATTGGCGGGAGATCGGCGGCGCTCCCCTGCTGGGCGTCAATGGTGTGGTCGTCATTGGTCACGGCCGGAGCGACGTCAAAGCCATCCGCAACATGATTCGAATGGCTGAAAAGAGTGTGCAGCAGAACCTGGTGCAGGCCATCCAGGAAGCAATCGCCGGTTGAACCTTCAACCGGCAACCTTATTTTTGTGGAAAGAAGCCTATGCGCGTCACTACCAACACCAAATTGATCAAGCGCCGGTCTCGTTTCGGCACCTATGCCAGTCTCGGCGGCATCGCTATCCTCGGCCTGGGCATGTTTGCATCCTTCCAGCCCAAGTACGTGTGGGTGTCGCTGGTTGCCCTCGTTGCGGGCTTCGTGCTCGCCCAGTACGGCAATTATAACCTGCGCCGGTATGGCCGTTCTCCCCGCCCCGACCAGATCGTCGAGGAAAGCCTGAAGGGTTTCGACGACCGCTACCATCTCTACGCGTGGTCGCTGCCGGTTCCCTTCGCGCTGCTCACGCCCCAAGGGCTGTACAGCTTCGTCACGCGCGACCAGGCCGGTCAGATCAGCGTTAACGGCGCGCAGTGGAAAAGCAAGTTCAGCCTGGGCCGCGCGCTGCTGGCATTCAGCCAGGAAGGCATGGGCAACCCCACGCAGGAGGCCCAGGCCAACGCAGCCAAGCTCACCGAGTGGATCCGCAGCAAGCTGCCCGAAAGCACGGTTACCGCCCAGCCCGCGATCATCTTCATCGATCCGCGCGCGGAGCTCCAGGTCACCGACCCGGTCGTGCCGGTGTTGGACACCAAGGGCGTCAAGAAGTGGCTGCGCGGTGGAGGGAAGGGCGAGAACATCAAGGCCGCGGAGCTCCGTGCGCTCGAAGTGCTGTTCGACGAGACCGCGGAGAAGGTCAACCCGGCAGGCTGACATGGCGGAGCCAATCACGCTGCGCAGCCTGGCGAAGATGATCGACCATTCGCTGCTGCACCCGACGATGACCGATGCGGCCATTGCGGATGGGTGCGAGCTGGCGCGGCGTTATGAGGTCGCCACGGTGTGCGTCAAGCCTTATGCGGTCGCGATGGCGCGCGATCTGCTGGCAGGCTCGGATGTCGGCGTGTGTGCGGTCGTAGGCTTTCCGCACGGCAACAGCAATCCCCGCATCAAGTTCGCTGAGACACTGCACGTCATTGCGGACGGCGCGACCGAAGTGGATATGGTCATCAACATCGGGAAGGCGCTGGGCGGTGACTGGGATTATGTGTCGGAGGAGATCAAGACGATCAACCACGCGGCCGTGACGCAGCGGGCCATCCTCAAGGTGATCTTCGAGACGGATTACCTTGAGGATGAGCACATCATCCGGCTCTGCGAGATCTGCTCCGAGCACCGCGCCGCGTTCGTCAAGACTTCCACCGGTTACGGCTTCGTCAAGAAGCCCGGTGGCGACTACAACTACCAGGGTGCAACGGACCACGTGTTGGAACTGATGCGCCGGCACAGTGTGCCCGAGGTGCAGATCAAGGCTGCCGGCGGTGTGCGCACGCTCGACGACCTGCTGCGCGTGCGCAGCCTGGGTGCCACCCGCATCGGCGCCACGGCCACGGCCGCGATCCTCGACGCGGCCCGGCAGCGCGGCTACACTTAGGTTGGCAACCCGTTCTCTGCAAACTTTGTGCCCCGGCGGCTAACCGGAGGGCCTACAAATATACCAGGTCGCGCGCTCGGCGACATCGATCGTCCGGATCTCGCCGAACATTTCCCTAAGCTCGCCCTTCACCAGCTTGATGAAGTTGAAATAGTCGCCGCCCTCCAGCCATTCCACGATATTCGTCAGGATGGACCGGTTTTCGTTGTAGTCGGCGATGATGACGAGATGCCGCGCGATCCGGTCCATCTCCGTGTACAGCAGCCTTCTCTCCGGCCCCTTCAACCCGTGGGCCACGTAAGTCGCGAGCGCAACGTCGAAACTCTTGTCTTGGAAGGGCATGCGACCAGTGGCGCTGGCCTGCACGAACTCGATTCCCCGGTTCTCGGGCTTGCGCGCGCCGATGCTCAGCATGCCCTGCTCCGCGTCCACCCCCGTGACGGTGAATCCTCTCTGGTTCAACACGGAGCAGAGCGCGCCCGTTCCACAGCCGACATCGATGATGCTCCCATGCGCGGAAAGCCCCAAATCGGCTTCGAGCCGGTCCAGCATCGCGCCGAACTGCCGCTTCTGGAGGCCGTAGTACAGGCCGTAGACCGGCGCAATCGTGGCGAAAACGCCTGCGATCATGACTCAGAACCTCATAACAGAAAACTCAGAACCCCAGCCCGCGTTCCTTCAGGCTGACCCAGCGCTGCTGGCCGATCACCAGGTGATCCAGCACGTCGACGTTGAGCAGCTTCCCCGCCTCCACGATCTGCCGCGTGACGTGCACGTCCTCGGCCGAGGGGGTTGGGTCGCCGGAGGGGTGGTTGTGCGCGACGATCAGCGCAGCCGCGTTCAGGCGGATGGCCTCCCGGAACAGCTCACCCACGCGCACCACGGCCGTGTTGAGCGACCCGATGTATACCGTGTGGATCTTCAGCACATGGTTCTTGCTGTCCATGATCAACGTGCGCAGGTGCTCCTGTTCCAGCGGCGCCATCTCCATCATGAGCAGGTTGGCTGCGTCCGCAGGAGACTTGACCACCGGACGCTCGTGTGGCGCAGCCACCTGCAGGCGCCGCCCTAGCTCGAAGGCCGCCTTGAGCTCGATGGCCTTCGCCTCGCCGATCCCTTTGATCGCCATCAGATCGCAGAAGGGAGCCTGCGCAAGGCCGGCGACGCCTCCGAAACAGGTGAGCAGGCGCTGGGAGAGCATGATGACGTTCTCGTCCTTCGTGCCCACCCGCAGGATAATAGCAATCAGCTCCGCGGTGCTGAGGCTGCCGGGACCGTAATGCAGCAGCCGCTCGCGCGGCCGTTCCCCTTCGGGCAGTTCCTTAATTGTGGGGGTGTATTCGGTGAGAGCTTCGTTGAGGGCCATGATGGGCTGTCTCCCGTGTGCGATGCGTGGTGTTAGTGTTGGAAGCCGATGGCGAAAACTGTTGTTTGAAGCTGCAGCTTCAGGCTAATGCTTGAACCCGAGCGTGCGGTCCGGCGCCTCGAACCCTGTGTCGCTGGGCGTGCGCACCTCGCCGAACTTCTCCTCATACTTGTTAAGGTTTTCCTGCAGCGCGCGCAGGAGAAGCTTCGCGTTCAGCGGGGTCAGGATGATGCGCGTGAGCACCTTCGCCTTGGGCGTACCGGGCAGCAGCCGAGCGAAGTCGATGACAATCTCGGACGGCGAGTGGCTGATGATCGCGAAGTTGCTGTAGACCGCATCCAGGTCTGCGGGCAGCTCGATGTTGATCTGCGGCTGGGTCTGAGCGGGCTGGGCCATGCGGGCCTCCTGTGCGGCGTTTTCGATCAGTCTACCGCAAGCAGGGGTCTGCGTCAACGCGCCGCGCCATGGCGTCCGCAACTCCGCATGTGACCGAGGGCGCAGGCGTCCTGAGTACAAAAAACGGCACAGCGCAGTACGCCGTGCCGTGTCAGGAACTGTCCTCTGCCCACCTAGAACGGTAGGTCATCCTCATGGGTGGGGAAGTCCTCGCCGCCGCCGGCCGGTCCACCGCCGGGTGCGCCGCCTTCTTCCCGCGCACCGCCCAGGAATTTGAGCGTGGTCGCGGTGAGTTCCAGCGAGGCGCGTGGGCTGCCCTCGCGATCGGTGTACGCCGAAGCGTCGATGTCGCCTTCGACCAGCACGAGCCGGCCTTTCTTCAGGTACTGGGCAGCCAATTCGGCGGTCTTGCGCCAGCAGGTGACGCGGAACCAGGTGGTCTTTTCCTGGGATTCGCCGTTCTGGTTGGTCCACTTGCGCGTGGTGGCAATGTTAAAGCTGGTGACAGGGACGCCAGTGGGGGTGTAGCGCATCTCGGGGTCCCGCCCGAGATGTCCGATGACGACGGTCTTCTGATACATGTGCGTGTACTCCTTCAGGCTGCTCGGCGTGAAATCAAACTTGTTGTGCTTGGTCCATCATTCGACCGTACTTAAGGATAAACGTAGCGGGTCAAAAAGTCAAATTCACAGAACGGCCGTTCGCTGCCTGAAGCAGCCAAATTCAGGTGCTTAAGGCCGCTGTAGGCGGCCTCATGCGGCCTCAGACTGCCTCAGGCCGCATGAGGGTCAGTGCGGTCGGATCCAGGTGAAGCGTCAGGGGACCACCGGCAGGGGGCAGTTCAACATCCGTTGTCGAGGCTTCGCAGATCAGCGTCACTCCGCCCGGATGCTCGGTTTGGATCAGGTAATAGCTGCCGCGAAACGATGCCGAGATGAGCCTCCCCGGCAGCAGGTTTTCTCCGCGCTCGCCGGGCTGGCGCACATCCGCGGCTTCCGGGCGCACCAGTAGCGTCACCACCTCGCCGGCCGCGAACTCTCCCGCGCTGTCTGCAGCCACCAGCGTCCCGGCCGCGGTCTCAACGCGATAACCTGGCGTGGCAGATTGTAGAGACGTTGCATGTAACGTCTCTGCAGCATCGCCATGCAACGGAACGACCTTCCCCCGCAGCAGATTGCGGAACCCCAGGAAGCGCGCCACGTACTCGGTAGCCGGGTGGCGATACACCTCGCTTGGCGTGCCCTCCTGCTCGATCCAGCCCCCTTCGCCCTGCTCCGGCCGCGCGCGCATGATCAGCACCCGGTCCGACACGGCAAAGGCCTCCTCCTGGTCGTGCGTCACGTACAGCGCAGTCACGCCCACCCGCTTCAGGATGGTGCGCAGCTCGTTCATCAGCTGCTCGCGCAACGCCCGGTCCAACGCACCTAGCGGCTCGTCCAGCATCAATAGCTGCGGTCGCGGGGCCAGGCTGCGCGCAAGCGCCACACGCTGCTGCTCGCCGCCCGAGAGCTCGACCACGCGGCGCCGTTCGTAGCCGTCCAGTGCAACCAGCGACAGCATCTCCTGGACGCGGCCGGCAATGTGCGACGCCGGGAGCCCTTGCATGCGCAGCCCGAATGCGACGTTGGCCGCGACATCCTTGTGCGGGAAGAGCGCATAATCCTGGAACATGAAGCCGAAGTTGCGCCGGTGCACGGGGATGTCATGCACATCCCGGCCTGCGAAGGTCACAGTCCCGGTGTCGGGCGTCTCCAGCCCGGCCACGATCCGCAGCAGCGTGGTCTTGCCGCAGCCGCTCGGCCCGAGCAGGCAGATGATCTCGCCCGGATCGACCGCGAACGAGGCCTCTTTGAGCACCGGCAGGCCCGGGTAGGACTTGGATACATCAGTGACAGTGAGCAGTGGCGCCATGACCTTAAAACTCCCCGACTTGACCGACGCGGAAGCGTTCGATGAGCACGAATGCAACCGCACATACCAGCATCAGCAGCGTGCTCATCGCCATCGCCTGCCCGTAGTTCAGCGCACCGGGCTGGCCCAGGAGCCTGTAGATCACCAGCGGCATGGTCGGGAACTCGGGACGCGCGATCAGCAGCGTTGCGCCGAACTCGCCCATGCTGGTAGTGAATGCAAACAGGGCGGCCACCAGCAGCGCGCGACCCACGATGGGGAGATCCACTTCGCGCCACGCGGTCCACGGCGACGCGCCGAGCACGGCCGCAGCCTCGCGCCAGTCCGGGTTGATACCGCGCATGACCGGCAGCAGAGTGCGGACGACGAAGGGAAATGCAACCAACGTGTGCGCGATGGGCACGAGCACGGCCGATGCGCGCAGATTGAGGGGCGGCTGTCCCATGGTCAGCAGGTAGCCGAAGCCCAGGGTGACCGCAGAGGTGCCCAGGGGGAGCAGAACGAGCGGCTCCAGCAGCACCGTGCCGAGCGTGCGCGCTCGCGCCATCAGTGCTGCGGTCAGGGTGCCGATAGCCAGCGCCAGGACGGTGGTGATCAGCGCGAAGAACACGCTGTTACGGATGGCCAGGCCGGGCGGGACATAGAACAGGGAGTTCGTGCGGTTGACGAACAACTCGCGGAAGTAGCGCAGCGCATCGTCTCCCTCTGCCAGCGAGCGAAGCGCCAGCGCAACCAGCGGCGACACAAGAAACAGGAGCAGGCCCGCGACGGTCAGCCCAACGAAGACCTTGTGTGCGGGCGTGGTCGGCGGGATCTCAGTAGCGGCAGCCGGACGTAGGTTCAGGGGCAGCGAGGCACGCGCCTGTGCGCGGGTGTAGATGGCCATGACCACAAAGGTCAGTACGATCTGGGCGAGCGCGATCGCCGACGCCTCGGGCAGGCGGAACAGCGCCACCGCCTGGCGGTAGATTTCCACCTCCAGCGTGGCGAAGCGCGGTCCGCCGAGGATCAGGATCACCCCGAAGCTGGTGAAGCAGAACAGGAAGATCAGCAGCCCTGCCGCGGCCACGGCCGGCAGCAGCAACGGCAGCGTGATCTCGAAGAAGACGCGGGCCCGGTTGCCCCCCAGCACGCGTGCGGCCTCGGACAGCCGGGTATCCAGGTTTGACCAGAACCCCCCCACGATGCGCACGACGACGGTGGTGTTGTAGAAAGCGTGGGCGAGCAGGACCAGCCAGATGGTCTGTTGGAGGCGCACCGGCGCGCGCGCCATGTCGAACCAATCCATGAGCAGGCTGTTTAGCCAGCCGCGCGAGCCCAGCAACGCAGTGAACGCGGCAGCGACGACCATGGCCGGAAGTACGAACGGGATCGTGGTCAGCGCGCGCAGCACGGTCTTGCCGCGGAAGCGATAGCGCGCGAACACGAATGCCGCCGGCATCCCCAGGGCCAGCGTGACCGCGGTGGAGAGGGTCGCCTGCCAGGTCGTGAACCACAGGGCGCGGCCGAAATACGGCTCGCGCCACAGGTTGGCAATGGGGGCCAGGTCGAGCCGGCCCCCTAGCGCAAAGCTCTGCACCACCACCGCGAGCAGGGGATAGAAGAAGAAGACCCCCAGGAAGCCCAGCGGCAGGAGGTAGAGCAGCCCCCGGCCTAGCGCAGCACTGCGTCGGTCCACGTCTGAATCCAGTTCTCCCGGCCCGCCTCGATCTGGTCGGGCGTCATGGCCACCGCGTCAGTAGGCACCTGCGCGTGCTTCGTGAACACCTCGGGCAGGTCGGCGCCGGGCAGCGCGGGATAGATCCACATCTGCAGGGGGATATCCTCCTGGAAGGTTTCACCCAGCATGAAGTCGACCCACTGCCGCGCAAGCTCGGGCTCCCTGGCGCCCTTCAGGATGCCCACGAACTCGATCTGCTTGAAGCTGCCGCCGGGCAGGAGCAAGTTGGCCGTCGGAGACTCTGCCGGCTGCGGGTCCGCGAAGAACACCTCTGCCGCAGGGCTGGTCGCATAGCTGACGGCCATCGGCCGGTCGCCTTCGCCGCTGCCGCCGCTGAACTGGCCGTAGTATGCATCCTCCCATCCGTCGGTGACCAGCACATCGTTCTTGCGCAGGTCACGCCAGAAATCGAGATAGGTGTACTCGCCCGCCTCGCCGAAGGTGGCAATCGTCGCCAGCAGGAAGGACAGGCCGGGCGAAGACGTGGCCGGGTTCTCCACCACGAGCAGGCTTTCGTACGCGGGATCGGCCAGGTCGCGCAGGGTGGACGGCAGCGGAACATCGTTCTCTGCGAAGTAGGCCTTGTCATAGTTGATCGTCACATAGCCGAAGTCGACCGGCAGCAATCGGTTTCCCGGGTCGAGCTTCAGCTCAGCGGGCATCTGCGCCAGCGCGGGCGACGCGTACGCCTCGAAGATGTCGTCGGCCAGGCCGCGGCTCAGGAACGTGTTGTCAACGCCGAAGAAGACGTCCGCGAGTGGATTGCTCTTGCTCAGGATCGCCTTGTTCAGCGCCAGTCCCGTGTCGCCCGACTTGAGGAATTGGACCGTGCAGCCGCACTGCGCCTGGAACTGGGCGACGACATCCTCGCTGACGCTGAAGCTGTCGTGCGTCATGATCGTGACGGTTCTGGCCCCGCGCACCCCCGTCGGCTCTGCCGGGGAAGTGGCCGGCTCCCCGGTTCCTGCCACCGGCGGAGTGGGCGACGCCACCGGCGCAGGCGTGCAGGCAGCCAGGGTGGCGGCTACTGCAGCCGCCACCAGCAGGAAGAGAAGTCGTTTTCGTTTCATTTGGTTTCCATCCTGTTATGTATCACCAGCAGGCGGCCGCGGCGAAGGCTCACCTCCGCCCGGCTGCCCGTCAGTACGTTGCTGATTCCCCTGGCCTCGCCAAGGTGCAGCATCTCATCCTCCAGCGGATAGAGCAGGCCGCCGGTCGAGACCCCGGCCACTTCTGCTCCCAGGGGCAGCAGCGACAGCAGGTCGCCCGCCGCGCCCTCGATCGTCAATCGCCCCAGCCCACCGCCTGCGTCCTTGCGCCCTTGCGCCCTTGCTTTAGGGTGTGCAAACTCGCCGTCCGCACGCAGGAGCCGGATCGTTTCGCCACCATCCACCAGGCACGCGTCCACGCTGGCCAGCGGCGCGCGCGCGAGCAGAAACACGTTCGCCAGCAGGTGATCGGTCCGGCCGCCGGTCGCCCCACAGATGAAGAGTTGCTCCGCGCCCATCTCCAACGCGCGCGCGACGGCCAGCTCCGTGTCCGTCTCATCCTTCGTCGCACGAGCGCGCAGGACCTTGACGCCGCTGGCTTCGAGGCTGCGCGCCGTGTCTGCGGGCAGCGAGTCAAGATCGCCCACGAGCAGGTCCACGCGCCAGCCCCAGCGCAACGCGTGCCGCGCGCCGAGATCGGCCGCAATCACCCGGTCCTCCGGACCGGGCGCCAGGCCATGCGGCTGCTGCGCCGCAGGGCTGCCCGCCACCACAAAAAACCTCACACGTGCCTCCGGAGCAGAAAACAAAAAAGCGGCCCTTGTCGGGTCGCCTCTGCCTTCTGTCGCATCCCTTCGCCGGCATTACCCGTCAGGTTCAAGGGGTCGTCGGCATGCCATCCGCATCGGATCGGCGCCAACCTCTCAGCCGGGCTCCACCCAGCTCCCCCTGCCGCGCGGCTGCGAAACATCGCGCGCCACGTGGTGATCGATTAGACACAGTCTACCAGGACGGTCGCTTGCTGTCAAAGGCATCCGAACTAAAAGTCCTGGATCACCGCTCCCATCTCACGCTCAGTTTTTGCCCGTCGCTGATCACCTCGATTCGCCCATGCTGGTCTGTCCGCAGCACCTGCACGCTCGCCAGCCGCGCCAGCACCTCCGGGCTGGGATGCCCGAAGCGGTTCTCCGCGCCAACCGAGATGACCGCGACCTGCGGCGCGACCCGCGCCAGGAACGCGGTCGAGGTGCTTGCGGCGCTCCCGTGATGCCCCACCTTCAGCACATCCACGTTCAGCGGCAGCCCTGCTGCCATCATGGCTTGCTCCGCAGCCTCCTCGGCATCCCCGGTCAGAAGCACGCTCGTCTCCCCATAGTCCAGCCGCAGCACGAGGCTCCCGTCGTTGCTGCTCCAGGCGCCCTCGATACTCCGGGCGTCGGGGCTCAGGACGGTGAGCACCATGGCCCCGGCGGCCAGACGCGTCCCGCGCGTTGCGGTTACGCGGGGAATGCCCGCGGCCTCGATCGCGGCCAGCCACGCGGTGCTTTCGCGATCGCCCGGCTGTGCACCATCTACGGCGGTCGTGACCCCGTACCGTTCCAGCAGGGGCACCAGCCCCGTGACATGATCCGCATCGCCATGGGTTAGCACCACGAGGTCGAGTGACCGATCCCAGAACGGCAGCACTTCGCCCAGCTCGTCGAGCAAGGCAGCCGGGCTCGGCCCGCCATCGACCAGGATCTGCCGGCCATCGGGCGCGCGGATCAGGATCGCATCGCCCTGCCCCACGTCGAGGAACCAGACGTGCAGCTTGCCGTCGGGCAGCCTGGCCAGGGCGAACCATGCAATCGCGGCGAGTAGGGCCAGCACGAGGACTACGCGCCAGGTCGAGAACCATTTGAGCATTGAAACCCGCATCTCCCGTGTGTTATACTAGCCCCCGCCAAAACCCGTGTCAAGGAGCCGAAATGGGACAGGAAAGGCCGCTGATCGTTTACGGAACCCCCTGGTGCCCCGACTGCCGGCGCAGCAAGCAGTTTCTGGGCGAGCACCGTATCGCCTACGACTATATCGACATCGATCAGGATCTCGCCGCTCAGGCGGAGGTGGAGCGGCTCAACAACGGCAACCGCAGCGTGCCCACCATCGTTTTTCCCGATGGCTCGGTGCTGGTCGAGCCGAGCAACGAGGCCCTGGCACAAAAGCTGGGCCTGGTTTCCGCCGCGCGCTACAGCTTCTATGACCTGATCATCATCGGCGCAGGTCCGGCAGGGCTGACCACATCCATCTATGCGGCGCGCGAAGGCATCAACACGCTGATCCTCGAACGCGGTGCGGCGGGTGGCCAGGTCAGCAACACCATGATGATGGAGAACTACCCGGGTTTCGATGAGGGCATCTCCGGCATGGAGTTCAGCCAGCGACTGACCCGGCAGGCAAAGAAGTTCGGCGTCGAGATCGTGCAGGCCTCGGGCGTCCAGGGACTCGGCCGCAGCGGGCAGTACCTGTGTCTCAAGACGACATCGGGCGCGGAGTACAGCGCGCGTGCTGTGTTGATCGCCACCGGCGCGCGCTATCGCCGCCTCATGGTTCCCGGCGAGCGCGAGCTCATCGGCTCGGCGATCCACTTCTGTGCCATGTGCGACGCGCCGTTCTATCGTGACAAGGACGTGCTGGTCGTAGGCGGCGGCAACAGCGGCTTTCAGGAGGGTCTCTTTATCAGGCAGTATGCCAGGAGCGTGACTATCGTCGAGTTTCTGCCTGAGGTCCGAGCCAGCAAGCTGCTGCAGGAAGCGGTCGCGAAGGAGCCGGGCATGCGTGTGGTCACCAATCACGCGATCCAGGCGTTCCGCGGCCAGCGCGGGAAGCTGCTCGGCGTCGATGTTACGAACCGGGACACCGGCGAGCAGAGCACCTTGCGGCCCGATGGCGTCTTCATCTTCATCGGCCAAAGCCCCAATACCGAATGGCTGCCAGAAACAGTTCAGCGCGATAAGTTCGGCTTCGTCACGACGAACCTGAGCCTGGAGACGAGCCTGCCCGGCGTCTTTGCCGCGGGCGATTGCCGTTCGGGCAGCACCAAGCAGGCCGCCGCGGCTGCAGGCGAAGGCGCCACCGCGGCGCTGATGATTCGGGAGTACTTGCGGGAACATTGATGTTGTGATGCACCGGGTGATCTTCGGCGACAACCTGCCCGTGTTGCAGCAGATGCCGGACGCGTCGGTCGACCTGATCTACATCGACCCTCCGTTCAACACGGGCAAGACGCAGCGCCACAC
>CAYLZG010000096.1:0-5853 GCA_964387985.1 uncultured Anaerolineales bacterium
CCAACATGTACTTCATCCCGATCGGCCTGCTGATCAAGCAGTTTGCACCCGCTTCCTTCTGGGCCGCAGATGCGTTGGCGAAGGCCACACCGGCTGCGATCACGGTCGATTCATTTGCCAACCTGACCTGGGGCAGCTTTTTCTTCAATAACCTGATCCCGGTGACTTTGGGCAACATCGTCGGTGGGGCGGGCTTCGTAGGCCTGGTTTACTGGTTCGCCTACCTGCGCACGAAGAAGGCATAACGCGCGGCGCACCACCCACAGCGCACCGCAAAAAAGGGACGAAACGGGCAACCGCTTCGTCCCTTTTCTGTTCGGAGGGGGGTGTCGATTAGCGCCTGGCGGGGATGATCAACCACATCACCAGGTAGGGCAACAGCCCGGGCAGCCCGCCCGGAATCAGCAGGATCAGGAAGGCCAGGCGGAAGACCCACGGACTGATGCCAAAGAAGGCACCCAGGCCGCCGCACACGCCCGCCACAATACCATTTTGTCGTCGCAGTTGATTCGTATTCATGTCTCCTCTTCGACTTAACGGCCGGTGTATATCCGGCCCTGCGCACTTCATTCACTCTTCTCTACGGATTTGGGCCCTGGAAGTTTCATAGCAATCCCCGATCCGGCGCCAGGTGGGGAGAGGTTGGCCATCCGCGCGCGTGAGGCTATAATGGCGGCATCTGGCTGGTTAGAGGGTCCATGGCCGCCATTCTCCGCCATCGCTCAGCACTCCTGATCCTGTGTCTCTTCCTGGTGCTCGGTATCATCTACAGCGCCTCGAGCCCGTTGTTCGAGCCCGGCGACGAGCACAATCACTACGCGTTCGTCCAGCATCTGGCGACTGGCGACAACACACCATGGCTGCGCCGGCTGCCGGTCCAGGTCGCGGGCGAAAAGACGCTGTGGGGACAGGAGGGGAGCCAGGCGCCTCTCTACTACGTCCTTGCCGCGCTGCTCACCAAAGGCATCGACACCGGTGACATGGCCAGCCTCATGGTTGCCAACCCGCATGCTCAGACTGGCATCCCGGGGACTTCCGACAACGCCAATCAGTTCATCCATTACGGGCAAGGGTCATTTTCCTGGCGCGGCACGACGCTGGCCGTGTTGCTGGTACGGATCTTCTCCGTGTTGCTGGGCGCCGGGACGCTTCTCTGCACCTACGCGCTTGCGCAGTTGGTGCTGCCCGGACGGCCCGCCATTGCAGTCGGGGCAATGGCGATCAACGCCTTCATCCCCATGTTCATTTTTGTCAGTGCTTCGGTCAACAACGACAACCTGGTGATCTTTCTCTCTTCGCTGAGCCTGGTGCTGCTGGTGCGCGCGATCCAGCGCGATGCGCCACCGCGACTGCTGCTCGCGTTGGGTGGGGTGACCGGCCTGGCGTGCCTGGCAAAGCTGAGTGCGTTGGGGCTGCTGCCGCTGGCCTGCCTGGGCCTGGCATTGGCCGCGCTGCGGCGCGGTGAGGCCGGCCGCGCCGGCGTGACCCGGTGGATGGGCCAGTGCGCCCTGGTGGTCATCCCGGCCGCTCTCATCTCGGGCTGGTGGTACCTCCGCAACTGGCAGCTCTACGGCGATCTGCTCGGGATGAACACCATGGCCGCGGTGGCAGGGGGCAGGCCGCCGGGTGAAGTGCTTGATCTGCTCGGCGAGTTCCAGGGGTTCCGCTACAGCTTCTGGGGGGTGTTGGGCGGGTTCAACATCCTGCTTCGCCCGTCCTGGATTTATGTCGCGCTTGATCTCGTGTCTGTGGCTGCAGCGGTCGGGTTGGTGGTCCTGGCCTGGCGGGCGTGGCGCAGGCGCAAGTCCGAGCCGCCCCCGATAGAGCTATGGTTGCTTGCGACCTGGATCGTGATCGAGGCGGTCGCGCTGCTGCGCTGGACATCGATGACACTGGCCTCGCAGGGACGGCTGATGTTTGCAGCGCTTGCTCCGATCTGCCTGTTCCTGGCGCTGGGCCTGACCGGTCCGCTGGCCCCGCGCCACCAGTGGATCGCCTCGCGCGTTACCGGCGGGCTGCTGTTCCTGCTGGCAGCCGTCACGCCCTTTGCGGCGATCCGGCCAGCCTACGAGCCTCCGCCGCTGCTGGCGGCCGCTGAAGTGCCGGCGTCCGCGCAGCGCTATGAGGTGGACTTTGGGGGTGCGCTGCGGCTCCTGGCTTTCGAGGCAGGGGAGCAGGTGCATCCTGGCGCTTCGCTTCCCGTGACGCTCTACTGGCAGGCGCTGGCGCCGGTGGATGAGGATCTCAGCGTCTCCGTGCAGCTGTTCGGCTGGCAGCAGGCCCTGGGCCAGCACGACAGTTATCCCGGGGGTGGTCTCCGTCCCACGAGCCGCCTTGCTCCCGGCCAGGTCGTGCGCGACACGCATCTGATCCCGGTGCCGCGTGATGCCAAAGGTCCGACACCGGGCTGGATCGCGATCGCCGTCTACCGGTTCAGCACCATGGAGAGGCTGCCTGCAACGGATGCTCAGGGCCAGCCCGTCCTCTTCCCCATTCTGACCAGGATCGCATTGGTCCCTGCTGAGTCCGCGCCCACATTGGCTGGCGCGCATACGCTCGACGCCAATTTCGGCGCCCGCGTGCGTTTGACAGGCTACGATCTGGCGAGTAGCGTCATCCCGGCCGGCGAGGAGGTGACCGTCACCCTATACTGGCAGACAACCGCAGACATGGACGTCGATTACTCGACCTTCATCCATCTGCGGGATGCAGGGAATCGCACCGTAGCGCAAGCCGACGCGGAGCTGCTGCAGGGCTTCTATCCGACCTCCGCATGGCAGCCCGGAGAGGTTTTCGGAGATACGCAACACCTGTCGCTGCCCAAAGACCTGCCTGCGGGGCCGTATCGCATCTGTGCGGGCTTGTATGACGCAAGCACCGGCCAGCGCCTTCCGGTGCTCGATGCAGCCGGCGAACCAGTCGATAACGAGCTGCCCATCACAACAGTGGAAGTTAAGAATTGATATAGAATAGGATTACCCCAGGGAATGCATTCAGGCGGCCCAAGATACAAGGAGGTATAGTTGACAGCCCATTCCTTACCAGCATCTCCCCAGCGCATCACCATGCGTATCAACGGCGAGGATCGCGAGTTCGAGGTCGGCCGCGATCTTCTCCCCACCACGACCCTCTCCGCATTCTTGCGGGAGCGGCTCGGCTATACCGGCTTGAAGATCAGCTGTGACGAAGGCGCGTGCGGCGCGTGTACGATCATCATGGACGGCAAGGCGGTGCTGTCGTGCATGCTGCTGGCCATGGAAGCGGACGGCCACGATCTGCTGACGATCGAAGGCCTGCCCGCCGACGATCCTGTGATCGAGGCCTTTGCCGAGCAGTGTGAGCCGGGTCACGGCACGGCTCTGCAGTGCGGCTACTGCACCCCCGGCTTCGTCATGACCGCGCGCGCGCTTCTCAACGCAAACCCCACACCGACGCTCGACGAGGTGAAAGAAGCGCTGTCCGGCAATCTCTGCCGGTGCGGCTGCTACGCAGGCATCGCCATGGCGGTCGGCCATGCTGCCGAGAAGATTGCAGAGAGAGGAGGACGGGCATGAGCGCACCCTATCAACCCCGCGTTCCGCGCCGGTTTGTCGGCAGCTACCGTCCGCGAATCGACGCGGTCGAGAAGGCCCGCGGTCGCGCCCCCTACGCGGATGACGAAATTGCCGAGCGCAACTACCCCGGCCTGCTCCATGCGCGCGTGCTCCGCTGCCCTTATCCCCGTGCCAGGATCAAGCACCTCGATACGACAAAGGCCGAGGCGCTGCCGGGCGTCAGGTGTCTCCTGACATACCGGGATCCTGAGGTCGCACGCCTCAAGCCGACCAACGCCGGCTGGACCGATGCGGTCGACACGGTCAGCTACGATAACATGATGTGGCGAAAGTTTCGTGACCGCCGCGTGCTGGGCGATTATGCAACCTGGGCCGGCGACGAGGTGGGCGTCGCAATCGCCGCGGACACCGAGCAGATCGCGGAGCAGGCGCTCCGGCTGGTCGAGGTCGAGTGGGAGCAGCTGCCTTTCCTGCTCGATCCGATCTCCGCGATGCAGCCCGGTGCACCGGTCATCCACCCCCAAGTCGCGGAGCGCAACGTGTTGCCTCCCGATCCGATCGGCGGCCCGGACGTGTTTCTGGACAGGGGCGATGTAGAGCAGGGCTTTGCAGCCGCAGATGTGGTGATCGAGATGGACACGAGCCATCACAACCCGACGCAAGGCTCGCTTGACCCCTGGTGCTGCGTCGCCAAATGGGACGATGACCGGCTGACCGTCTTCTCCAATTCTTACTCGGCTGACCAGACCCGCATGCACATCAGCCAGATGCTGGACCTGCCAATACACAGAGTGCGGGTCATCAGCAAGTACGTCGGCGGACAATTCGGCCGGTGCGACACGGGCGATCAGCCCTTCTTCTTGTTCACTGCATTGTTGGCGAAGAAGTCCGGACGGCCCGTCAAGTTCAAGCATACCCGGCGTGATAGCTTTCACGACACCCGGCAGGGTGCGCTCTATCACTGCAAGGTGGGCGCCAAGGCGGATGGCACCATCACTGCGCTCCACTTCAGGTCGATCGGCGACATCGGCGCGCACGCCGATCACTCGGTTTTCGCGTTGAAGTTCGCGCCGGCCGAGATCGCAGAGGTGGCGCTTGCCCACATCGCGAACGTCAAGATGGAGTCCTACGCGGTCTATACGAACCGCATTCCGAGCTGCATGATGCGCGGGGTGGGCAATTCCCAGTTCAATTTCATCTTCGGGCGGATGATCGATGGCCTGGCTGAGCGCCTGGACATGGACCCCATAGCGCTTTCCATCAAGAACTTCGGGCACGAGTGGGGCTCCTGCCCGGATCAGAGCCTCACAGCCGTGCTCGAGACGGGCGCGGCGCGTATCGGATGGGACGAGAAGCGGCACAAGCCCGGGCAGGGCCCCCTCTACGAGGCTGCTAAGAGACGGGGAGTAGGCTTCTCCGTGCATCCCGGCTGGCACGCGGAGTGGCAGGAAGAGCGTCGCGGGCAGGTTCAGGCGAAGGTCACCCTTTATCCGGACGGCACGGTCACGCTGGACGCGCCGACGGTGGAGACCGGCACCGGCTCCAACACCTGCAATGTGCTCGGCTGTGCCGAAGCACTCGCGTTCCTCGGGGTCCGTCCGGAGGAGATCACGTGGGTCTCCACCGTGGACACCGACAATGGCATGCGCGACTGCGTACAGACGGACAGCGCGGTCTCCTTCCTGCAGTCTGAAGTGTTGGCCGTGGTGGCGGAGCAACTCCGGCAGAAGCTTGTCGATCTCGCTGCGCCGGTCCTTGGGATCCCGGCAGACCAGTTGACCATCGAAAACGGGGCGTTTGTGGCGCCCGGCCGCAGCGTCAGCGTGAAGGATCTGCTCTGGCAAGGCGACCTGGTGCCCGTGTCGGTGATGGTGAGTCGCCGGCCGTCGACCCAACGGACCGGCGTGCCTTATATCGCGAGCTTCGCCGAGGTGGAGGTCGATACGGAAACCGGCCGCACGCAGGTGCTCAAGATTGTCGTCATCAATGACTGCGGGACGGTCATGTACGCCTCGGGCGCAGAGGCGCAGCAGGTGGGCGGCCAGGTCATGGCTCTTGGCGAGGCGTTGACCGAGGAGCTGATCTACGATCCGGTGCGCGGTGTACCATTGAACTTCAACCTCATCGATTACAAGATGCCCACCATCCTGGACATGCCCGTGGTCGAGCCGGTGCTCCTGGAAGTGTGGCGGGGCGCAGGCGAATATGGCGCGTGCGGCATCGGCGAAGGCACCCTGACCTGCACCCCACGCGCGGTCGCCAACGCGATCTACAACGCCATCGGTGTGCGGGTCGATGA
>CAYLZG010000096.1:5863-16863 GCA_964387985.1 uncultured Anaerolineales bacterium
TGGCGCCCGAAAAGATCCTCCGGGCCTTGGGCAAGATTTGAGGTGACGCCATGACTTTACAGCCATTCCAATACGTGCCCGCGAATTCGCTGCAGGCAGCCGAGACGCTGCTGCGGGAACATGGAGAGAAGGCCGCAGTGATCGCAGGCGGCACCGATTTGCTCGGCGCACTCAAGGATGCCATCCATGACACGCCACCGGAGCTCCTGATCGGCCTGAAGCCGGCGACAGATCTGCGCTATGTCCATATTGAGGCCGGAGGAGTGCGCATCGGCGGACTCACCACGCTCGCCGAGATATGCCAGCATCCCGTCCTCCGGCAGACCTACCCGCTCCTCGCCGAGGCTGCCCAGAGCGTGGCCTCACCGCAGATCCGCAACGTTGCGACTGTTGCAGGCAACCTCTGCCAGGAGCCCCGCTGCTGGTACTATCGTAACCCCGACAACACCTTCGACTGTCTGCGTAAGGGCGGGAAGACGTGTGACGCTCTGTTTGCCGAGAACCGCTACCATTCCATCTTCGGTGGCATGTGCGTCAGTGCTGCACCGTGCGTGAGCGGCTGCCCGATTCATAATGACATCCCGGCGTATATGGCCAGGCTGCGCGCCGGCGAGATTCACGAGGCGGCCGGGATCCTCCTGCGCACCAATCCGCTGCCTGCGATCACGGGACGCGTTTGTCCGCACACCTGCGAGTCGGATTGCAACCGGTATGGTTACGACGAGCCGGTGTCTATCCGTGATGTAGAGCGTTTCCTGGGCGATTACGTTCTGGAACACGCGCCTGCGTTTTACCGGCCGCCCGCGGTCGAATCTGGCAGGCGGGTGGCGATCGTGGGCGCGGGTCCGGCCGGGCTCACTGCGGCCTACTTCCTGCGACAGGCCGGTCATACCGTGACGGTCCTGGATCAGATGCCCCGCGCGGGCGGGATGCTGACCTACAGCATTCCTGCCTATCGCATGCCAAAGGACGTCATGGCCGCGCAGGTCCACGCGCTCGAAGGCATGGGGATTCGTTTCGAGTTGGGCGCGCCCCTTGGCGGGGATTCCGCGTCTCTGCAGGATCTGAGGGAGCGCTACGAAAGCGTCTTCCTGGCGACGGGCCTTTGGAAGGGCAGATCGCTGAGACTGGACAAGGGTGAGCTGCTCGATTCCGGCCTGGCGTTCCTGATCGGGGTCCAGACCGGCGGCAGCGAATTGCCGCATGTCGGGGAGCGCGTGCTGGTCATCGGCGGAGGCAGCGTCGCGGTGGATGTCGCGCTCACTGCGCGTCGCCTCGGCGCAAAAGAGGTGACGATGGCCTGCCTCGAGTGCCTCGAAGAGATGCCTGCCATTGCTGAAGATGTCGAGCAGGCACTGGAGGAGGGCATCATCATTCTGCCTTCGTGGGGCCCGCAGAAGGTCCTGGAGCAGGATGGCAGGCTCACCGGCATGGAGCTGGTGCGCTGTACCGCTGTCTTTGACAGGGATGGGCGTTTCGCTCCTTTTTTCGACGCCTCTGTCACGTCCACCGTGACCGCGGACCAGGTCCTGGTCGCTATCGGCCAGTCCGCGGATACTTCGTATGTCGAGCCCTGGCTGGGAACCGAGCGCGGCCTGCTCGTGGCAGACAGGCTGACCGGCGCAACGGCCATGCCGGGCGTCTTTGCGGGCGGAGACGTCACCGGCAGCTCCGCGACCATGGTGCAGGCGATGGCTTCAGGCCAGCGCGCTGCGGCATCCATTGACGCATACTTCAGCAGCACCCAGCCCAAGTCTATCCCTCCGGGCCATGCCAGGCTCGACATCAACGGGGCTGCACTGCCCTCGAGCGAGCGAGTCCATGCGCCGCGCCTGCCGGTCGCACAGCGTGCGCTCTTCACCGAGGACTGCGGTCCGCTGTTGCCCGACGAGGTGGAACGCGAGTCGACGCGCTGCGCCAACTGCGGCTGCGTTGCGGTCAGCGCCTCGGATCTCGCACCGGCCCTCGTCGCGCTCCGCGCGACGGTGGTGACCACCCAGCGGCGGCTGCCGGCTGAGGATCTCTTCACCGCAGCGGAGAGCGGGACCACCGTGCTCGCGGCGGACGAGTTGATCCGCGAGATCGAGATTCCTGCACCGCCGCCGGGCAGCTACCAGACCTATCGTAAGTTCCGGATCCGCAACGCGATCGATTTCCCGATCGTGGGCGTCGCCTTCTGCGCGGAGATGCGGGAAGGCCGGTTCCACGATGCGCGGGTCGTGCTGGGCGCGGTGGCGCCCGTTCCGCTGGCTGCGCGGGAGGTGGAAGCGCTCCTGGAGGGCCAGGCGCCGGGCGAGGCCCTGGCGCTGGAGGCCGCCGCGCTGGCTGTCAGGGACGCACAGCCGTTGGCCCGCAACCGGCCAAAGGTGGAGGTGTTGAAGGCGCTGGTACGGAGGGCGGTCGCGGGCGCGCCGGCGTGACGTTGGGCTGGGTCAATGCCCGCCAGCGTCCACGGAGGGATCGCCCAACGCCCATGTGAAGACCTGCGAAAGAGCCATCTGCGTCCCCGGGATGTAGATGGCTCTTTGCATACGAGATGCCCGCCAGCGTGTCGGGCTATTCTACCGGTTCGAAGGAACGGAATCTGGCCCTGTCGAATTGCCGCGCTGGT
Organism: uncultured Anaerolineales bacterium; assembly: GCA_964387985.1. Classification (GTDB taxonomy): domain Bacteria; phylum Chloroflexota; class Anaerolineae; order CG2-30-64-16; family CG2-30-64-16; genus JALOOB01. The sequence continues at coordinate 8,475 of CAYLZG010000096.1, forward strand.
CTACGGGCACAAATGACAGATCGATCGGCCCGACGTACACCGACGTGGGCCGGATGAGCCGGTTGTCGGTATATTGCTCCAGGATGTGCGCGATCCAACCCGCCGTGCGCGCGGCCGCGAACACGGTCGTGAAGTATTCCGGCGGAATCCCCATCGCGTGTTGGACCGTGGCAGAGTAGAAGTCGACGTTCGGATAGATGCCCTTGGCCCGAAGGACTTCCTGTTCCACCCGCTGCGCAATATCGTGCAGGTGCATCTGGTTCTGCGTCTTGCAGAGCTGTTCCGAGTAGTAGCGCAGGTGTTGCGTGCGCGGGTCCTCAGTGCGATAGACGCGGTGGCCGAAGCCCATGATCCGTTTCTTGCTCTCCAACATGCCGGCAATGTAGGCCTGGACCGTTTCCGGGTCAGGAATGTCCAGGATCATCTCCATCACGCGCTGGTTCGCGCCGCCGTGCAGCGGACCCTTCAGCGATCCGATCGCGGCAGACAACGCGGAGTGCATGTCGCTGAGGGTGCTCGCTACCACGCGCGCGGTGAAGGTGCTGGCGTTGAGCTCGTGATCGGCCAGCAGCACCATCAACACCTCCATCGCTTTTCCTTCCAGTTGCGAGGGCGGCGTGCCGCGCAGCATGTAGAGGAAGTTGGCAGGCACGTCATCGTTGGGGTCGGGCGACAACAGGGGCATGCCGGTGCGGATGCGATGCAGGTCAGCGATGATCGTGGGCACCTGGGCCACCAGGCGCCGCGCCTTGCGCCAGTTTGCGGCCGGCGAGATGTCCTCCACATCAGGATCGAAGTTGGCCAACATGCTGACCGCTGTCCGCAGGACGGCCATGGGATGGCTGTGGCGCGGCGTGAGCCTGAGCATCTCGACGACCTGGCTGGGCAGCCGCATTTCCGCAACCAGTTCGGAGCGGAAGGCATCCCGCTCCTCTCGCGATGGCAGCCGGCCGCGCCACAGGAGAAAGACCGTCTCCGAGAAGCTCATCGCTTCGGCAATGTCGTGGATGTCGTATCCCTGGTACAACAGGCGTCCATGCACGCCGTCCACATCCGAGATGCTTGTCTCCGCGGCAACAACTCCCTCCAACCCGCGTACCGGGACCTGTCCGTTTACTGCTTTCATAAGTGCGACCTTTCTGGCTGGCCATAAAGCCAGCAAAATGTAGCGAGGATATAATATAGCCCCAAAATGGCGGCAGGCATAATTCGGCCCGGTGCCAACTGCATCATTACTGGCGCAGTCGACATCGGGCCTGCATGGTAGATTGTATTATGATCCAGTCCTGGCACAACAAGTAGGACGCAAGGCGGGTGCAGAACCGGAGACCGGTCCTGCGTTTGCGTCAGGGCGCCGGCGTCAGTATCAGGCTCGCCTCGGCGTGTTGTTGTACCTGGTCCCGCGTCCACAGCATCGGGTGATACTTGCCCTTGCTCCATGGCTCGAGGAGGTCGTCGTAATGCGGGCTGCCGAGCTGGCCCGACTGCCCGATGGGAAAGACCGCCTGGCAATTGGACAGGTCGCCCAGGTCCATCACCAGGCGCATCGACGGCGTCCACGCGTTGTTGTCATAAGAAGGGCCGGGCAGGCACGCAGTCTGGAGCGGCGTATCCGTGTCTCCACCGATGGGCAGAGGTCCGCGGTTGAACACCTGATCCCCATTGCCAGCTCGCCGGATCCGGGCCGAGCTGAGAACGCAGGAATGCTACTGCACCGGTCAGGGAGCGCTCGAGCAACAGCTCGCGGCCACCCGCCTGCTTGATCCACCCACACTCAGGATCACCAAGCAGGCGCAGCAGCGTCACGGTGTCATGCCCGTAGAATTCGTGGACGAACATCAAGACCGGATGAAACGCCTTGCCCAGCCAGCGCGCGGCCAGCTCTGACCCCAGGACGGGCGCGAAGAGGTTCTGCACGAGGGCCCGGCGTGTGACTTCGTAGAGGCTGCCGCCAACCGAGCCGGTGGTCAACCGGCCATCCCACGCGCCGAGCAGCCGCAGCGCCAGGTTCAGGTCGCCGCTCCGGGCCGGGTCATCTTCATGGGGATATACATCCTGCACCAGCCGCACAAGCTCGATGCCGGGCAAGCAGGTGACATCCATCTGCATGTCGCAGCAGTCGGCGAGTGTCACCGTATCCCGGCGCTCGATCATGTCGGTGAGACGCCTCGCCCGGTAGCCGTTCATCCAGACGCTGCCCAGGTAGTGGGGGTAATCGTCACCGGCGATCCGGTTGTTGCAGTGGACCACATAGCCGGCGCGCGGGTTCAAGGCATGCGGCATTTCCTCAAAGGGCACTTCGCCGGTCCACTCATACTCGTCCGTCCAGCCGGGCGCTGGGACCATTCCCTGGCCCCGGGCGCGCACCGGGACCTTGCCGGTCACCCAGTAGCCGATGTTGTCCTCCACGTCGGCATAGGAGAAGTTCAACTGGGGCGCTTCGATGCCACGCATCGCCTCGACGAACTCATCCCAGTTGCGGGCGCGATTGAGGCTGAACCAGCCGTGGAGTGCCGGATAGGGGCGGAGGGCCATCGACTGGACTGCCAGTCGCTGGGCCGGCTCACCGATCACATCCGAGATGACCGGTCCGTGCCTGGTGATGGTCACCGGCTCGATGTGCGGTTCGGCCTGGCCTTTGACCCGAATGGTCTCCGGGATCACCTCGGCCTCCAGCCACTCACCCCCGACCCGGTAGCGCCGGGGATCGGCTGCGTCGAATTCCTCCACGAACAGGTCTTCGCAGTCCGTGTAGGCCAGGGTGATGCCCCATGCGATATGGGCATTGTGGCCGCCGACTACCCCCGGCAGTCCCGGCAGCGAGACCCCGGCGACCTGCAGGTCGCGGGCCTCCAGGTGAACTTCGTACCAGGTGCCAGGCACAGTCAGCTGCAGGTGCATGTCATTGCACAGGATCGGGCGTCCCGTGGCGCTGCGGCCGGGAGCAATTGCCCACGAATTGCTGCCCATCCGCCGCTTCAGAAATGGATCCCCCACACCCAGCAGAGCCTCCTCTGTTAACCGGTTCAGTTCGATTCCGTCGGGCAACACTGCAGGGTTTTCTCTTGCGTCTGTGATTTCGAGCTCTGCGGCCCGCTCCGGTCCCAGCGCAGCGATCAATTGAGCGCGTATGATCTCGCCGTACCAGGCATGCGACATCTGCCAGCCCATCACGCGGCTGAAGGCCAGGGTGTCCTCGATTTGCCACGGCTCAGGGGTTTGGCGCAGCAACGTGAATTCGACCGGTTTCGGCGCGTTGCCGCCCTGCGGACGGAGGCAGGCATTGACGCCCGCGGTGTATGCCTGGATCACCGAGCGGTCCGCTTCGCTCATGAGGGCCCAGTCTGCACGGCCCAGCCGGTCGAACCCGAACGTGCGACTGGCGCGATCCGTATCCAGCGCCAGGCTGCCGAGCAATTCGCTCAGACGCCCACGCGAAAGCCGGCGATTGATCTCCATCTGCCAGAGCCGGTCCTGCGCGTGCACGAACCCCTGGGCAAAGAAGGCATCAAGCTCTTCTGAGGCATAGATGTGGGGTACGCCCCAACGATCCCGGATGATCTCGACGCGACCTGTGAGCCCCGGGAGAGCGAGCGCGCCGCTGACCTGGGGCAGCCTGCGCCGTCCCAGCCGGCTCAAACCGGACTGCAGGAGTTTTCCTGAGAACTGGTTTAGCGAGGACATGGAAGACCTCCGATCAATCCCATACTGTTGCCAGGATTTCCTTTATCTTCTGCTTCTTTTCGGGCGCGAGCGGTTCAGGTTGATAGTCCCTGATGATCTTCTTGACCCTGGTGTTCAGCCGCTGGCCCAGCGTCGTGCCGCCTGCGGCCAGCCACTGGGGCCGGATCCTGCGGTCGAGCAGCTTGGGGAACCAGAACTCGCGGTAGTGGGCGCGCGTGGCGTCAGTTTCGAGGAAGTGGCCGCCAGGTCCGACGCGATCCAGCTCATCCACCATCAGTGTCTCGTCGTTAACGTCGATTCCCTTCATCAGGTGGTTGGTCATCGCCACCAGCTCGTCGGTCAGGACGATCATCTCGTAGGAGCCTGTCAGGCCGCTCTCCATGTAGCCAACATCGTGGATCAGGTTGGCGCCGGTGAATTTCGCCATCATGACGGCCATGGTCGCCTCGACTGCGGCCTGCTCGTCCAGGATCTTGGCGTCTGAACAGCCCGCATATCCCCACGTGGGGATACCATATCTGCGGCCCAGTTGTGCGATCGCGGCCTTGGTGAGCTGGAATTCCGGCGAGCCGTAGCAAATCTGCATCGCACCCATGTCCATGTGGTGCAGGCCTGCGCCGAAGACGAACGGCGCACCCGGACGCCGCAGCTGGTGCACGACGATGCTGCTCATGATCTCGGCGACCGACATGACCAATCCACCGGCCATGGTGATCGGCGCCGTGGCACCCATCTGGGGACCCGGCGAGTGCACGACTGGCAGCCGGTGATCGGCCATCAGCAGCAGCTTGTCCACAGCCGTCTCTGACTGCTTGAGCGGCGAGCTGGGCTCGGAGTAGAGCAGAATGTGCTGCTGCTCGGCCAGTGCCTCGTAGCCGCCCGCGATCGCGGCCGCCATATCGATCGCTCGCTGGCAGCTGGCCCGATCGTTTGTGACAAAGACCAGGGGCTTGCGGGTGTGCTCCAGCATCAGCGCCATTTGTACATCGTAGGTTGCGTGCGCCGGTACGTCGGACGGGATGCCAATAGACATAACAAACCCGATGTTGGGCAGCGCGTCGCACAGGCGATAACCGGCGATCAGGTCGGCCTGAGTGAACGGGCGGTGCTCACCTGTATCAGGATCCAGGTAGTTCAGACAGTCTGAGCCGGTGCCGAAGTTGACCCTCGAGCCTTCGAGAAACACGGACGGTGCACCCTCGCGGTCACACATGATGATCCGGCTGGGCACCGTGCTGATGGCATCCTCCACCATTGCTGCAGGTATCCTGACCAGGTTGCCGTCCGAGATGAAGGCGCCGGCCTTATGCAACATTTCGATTGCCTCTGCGTGGAAGAACCGGATGCCGGTGCGGCGCAGCGTTTCCAATGCCGCCAGATGCAGGTCCTGCATCTGTGATTCCGACAGGACGGAGAATTGAGGCGAGTTGAACGAGACGGAGTTTGCGGTTTTCATGCGTTGAGGGCTCCTTTGGGTCTGTTCGGTGAGTAGGTCAGCGGCCGCTAGGCCGCGTAGGCCAACAAGGGGATCTCCATTTCATCGGGCGTCAGGCCGCCGTGGTATCCATAATAGGTCTGCTCGAATCGTCCTTTCTCGTACCACCAGACCGATTCCCCGTGATAGGGCAGGATGACGAGGTTGCCAACGCGTCGCAGGAAGGGCTCGGCGGGAGGTTGGGCGCCGAAAAAGCCGGAGGCGATCAGATCCGCGGTGCGGTAGACGGCGGCACGGCCTGCCAGCCGCCGGGCCAGGAAATCCTGGGCTTCCTCGACCATCTCATCATGAACGTACAGGAAGAGGTCGCGCGGCGCGCCCGCAGGAACGAGGGGACGGCCCAGCCGGTCAGTCTTGAGATAGCGCTCGATTCCGCGGAAGGCCGGATCCGTGTTGAGGTAGATGGTCGTTGCGGGGTCGACCTCCACCTCGCCGTGGTCCGCGGTCACCAGCACCAGCGTGTCTCCGTCGCCTCCGACCTGCGACAGGAACAAGCGCTCCAACGTCACCAGGAACGCGTCGATTTCGGCTTCGAGCTGGGGTGAGGCCGGCCCGTACACATGGGCAAGGGCATCGATCCGGTCGAAATAGAGTACGAAATAGGCCGGAGGTTGCGACCGGAGAGTCGCGGTGCGCAAGTTGACCAGCGCCTCGGGCAAAGTGTGGTAGCCCACCTGCGTCGCCCCGCGGTAGAGGCGGTCGGAATAGGTGGACGGAGTATACTCTCTGTGCTGGAAGACCGTCGACGTCACGCCAACCTCGGACAGCTCCCGGTAGAGCGTTCGGTCGGGCAGAATGAGCGCCGGATCGATCCCCGCGGCCTTGAGTTGCTCGCGTTCCTTCGTGCCGGCAAATGAATAGAGCAGCGGGATGATGATGGGTAAGGCTGCACTGGCAGCCTCCGAAGGCTGAAGGCCAGCCTCCACCGCCGGTTCGTAATACTGCCATTCATAGATGCCGCTCTGGCCTACCTCCAGGCCAGAGTGCAGGCAGGTGATGTGTGCGGCGGTAGTAGATGGAAACTGGGATGTCAGCCTGGTGACCGTGCCGTGATCCTGAAAGCGGCGCAGGGCGGGGTGGGATCCGGCGAATTTCTCGAAGAACCGCCATCCAAAGCCATCAACCAGGAAGACGACGACCTTGCGGTAGTGTTGCGGCAGTCCGGCCAGGATTTGTGGCGCGAGAGGGATGGCGGAGGTTGAAGGCCAACCTCCGCAGGCTGAGGTCCAGCCTCCGGAGGCTGAGGTCCAGCCCAGACCACAGCCCAGCAGCCCCGCGATGCTGCCCGGTATGGCGGTGAAGCCAAGACCGTCGTAGGCAGGCCGGATGAATGCAGGGTCAAGATGAAACACGCTGCGTGTCCTCCAACGATTGTCCGGCCTGTCTTCGCACTGCTGTCGTCGTGGTCTCCCCAAAACCCTGGCTGCGGCCAAGGTCCGGCTATCGCCAGGATAAGACGCGCTCGTCTACCTTGTCATATTTCAGGCTGACCCCCCTCAGGGCGCCTGCCGCAAAGAGCGGCCGCTGCGCGCTTCCATCGGCATTCATGACCCAAATCTCCCATTTGCCCGTGCGGTCCGTGACAAAGGCAATCTGCTTGCCGTCGGGGGACCAGGCAGGGGAGGCGTTGTTCCATTGTGGAGCGGGCTGGCCCTTGAGCCGGGCGTCGACTGCGACGCTCAAGGGCGTTTCTGTCAGCCGCTTCCGGCCGCTGCCGTCGGCATTCATGACGTGGATCTCCAGGTGATCATGCTGGTGATAGGCCAGCGCGATCCTGGTGCCATCGGGCGAATAGGCTGGCGACCGGTCAAAGGAGTCCGTCGTCAATGCCCAATTGGCGTCGCGCTTGACATCCATGCTCTGCAGACCTGTGCGCGCCTTATAGAGCACCTGCCAGTCGTTCGTCGGATTCCAGGTGGGCGAAAATGCATACACATCGCTCGGCAGGTCTCGTGACGTGCCATCATTCACGTTGATGACGCGCAGCGACCACCAGGGATCGCCGAGCAGGTTGTAGCACGGCACCATCACTTCCTGTGGGCCTTCCGGTGTCTGGATGACCCATGGACAATCGAAGAGCGTGACCGGAGAGGTCGGAGGGTACAGGAAGACCGGCACGACCTGCGTGCCTACTCTGCCACCGGCCTGCCGGTTGACGACGACTTGCGTGCCGTCCGGCGACCACGTGGGCGATTTCGGCTGGCGAAGATCATCGGCTATCCGGCGCTCACCGCTGCCGTCGATATTGATAACCCAGAGGCTGCCCGCCGAACCGTCGCCGCTGCTCGACCACCGCGTGAAAGCCACCCTGCGCCCGTCGGGCGACAGCGCCGGATCCATACCTGTCGTCAGCTTCCGCAACCCGGATCCGGTGCTGCTGATCACATAGATCCAGCCGCCGCTGCTTTCCTGGAAGACAATGGTCTTGCCGGCGCCTGGCGTTGGGCCGGTGGCTGCGGTGCGGGCAGGAACCGCGGGCGCCGGCAGAGGTGGCGCCGCCACTTCTGGCGCCTGATCCGCTGCGCCGCTGACCTTCACCAGCGCGCTTGAGCCGCTCACCCAGCCTGTCTTACCGCCGTCCAGGGCAATCTGCCACCACCCGCTCGCCGTGTGCCGGCCAACGATCGCGGCGCTGCTTCCTTGTTTGAGTCCGGCGATAACCGGATAAGTGGTCCCCGGTCCCGAGCGGACATTGAGGGCCCGAGTGAGCACGGTCAGCTCAGGGCCGGCCGTTCCCTGCGCCGCCGAGGCCGCAGCCGGGACCAACAGGGCCCCTGCCAGCAGCACCGCCACCAGCGCTATTACCGCGACGCGAAACGAACCTCGATGGTTCCAGGTTCTGGCGTTCATTTCCTATCTCCTCTCGGCAAAAAGCCGCCGGCACACAGCCGAAACATCGTCCTGATTGTACCATATCATCGGTCAAGCGACTGCAGTGTGGTTAGCGTTTTGGGACATTCAGGTCTTTCGTCCGGCCAGGGCGATGAACACGTCTTCCAGGGTCGGATCCGCCGGCTCAACCAGGGCGTCAAACCCGATTCCGACCAGGGCCGACTGCAAGGAGCCCGCCGTGTGCTGGCCAGACAGCGTGATCGCATGCAGGTGATCCCCCCGCAGGCCCACCTGGAACACCCCCTCCATCCGTTCGATGGCCTCGAGCGCGGGGATCAAGGGTGCGGTCTGCCCCGCGCCGCCCACCACGACGTCCCA
>CAYLZG010000097.1:0-16857 GCA_964387985.1 uncultured Anaerolineales bacterium
CGCCGTATCCGTGATGTCGATCTGGTCCTCTGGAATGCCCGCGGCCACCAGCCAAGCCTTCATATCAACGCGGTTTTCCTGGCTCAGCCTGTTCGCCACACGATTGGCCGCGGCGTCGTCCAGGTTGAGCGTGTACGTGGTGGGCGTATTGATGCTGTCGTACGCACTCACATAGATGCCGGGCGGGAAGAATGTGCCTTGGGCGATGATCTGCAGCGGCGGGTCCGGGATAATCAGCGGGTAGATCAACACTATCATCACGATGGTCACGAGGATGACGAATCCGGTCACAAACTTGCCGGAGCGAAAGATTTGTCGGAGCGTATGTTGCATGTGTGTCTCCTGCGGAGCCCCATCACTCCTCAGTCGGCCTGCGTCGCCTTGATGCGCGGGTCGATGAAGCCGTACAGAATCTCGATGATGAAGTTAGCCAGCAACACCATCACCGTGATGATCAACGTCGCAAAGGAGATGAGCGGATAATCCTGGCCCCGGACCGCGCTCAATAGCGTAGTGCCGAGCCCCGGATAGCTGAAGACGATCTCGGCTACGAGCGCGCCGCCGACCATGGTGCCAATGGCCGTGGCGAGGCCCGTGATTTGGGGCAGCATGGCGTTGCGGAAGACGTAGCCGACTATCTTGCGGTCCTTGATGCCCATGAAGCGGCTGTATTTGACGTAGTCGGCATTCAATTCGTAGATGGACATGGAGCGCATGCCGATGGCCTGGCCGCCGATCGCAATCAGGACGATAGACCAGAATGGCAGTTGGTAATGGACGATCGCGGACCACACAAACTTCCAGCTCGCGCTGGGAATCATGTCAAAACCGTATCCGCCGGAGGTCGGGAACCATCCCAGGCGCACGGCAAAGATGACCATCAGGATGATCGCCATGCCGAAGGCCGGGAAGTTGCTGACAAAGAGGGACAGGGGCATGAGGACCTTGTCGAAACCGCCCTTGATGTACGCCGCCAGCGCACCCAGCGTGTTCCCGATAATCCAGCCGACGATGATGGCCGGAAATTGCAGCGCGATGGTCCACCAGATGGATGCCCCGATGACATCGGTGACTGATCGCGGATACTGGCTGAACGAGAAGCCGAAATCGCCCCGTACCACATTCCTCATGTAGACAAAAAACTGTTCGATCATGGGCCGGTTGGTGGCGAACAGCTCCGTGTACTGCTCGTAAATCCGCTGCGCGCCAATCGCATTGGTCATGCCCTGGGCCTGCCGCGCCACGATGGCGGCCACCGGATCGCCCGGCATGAGCCGCGGCAGGATGAAGTTCAGCAGGAAAGCGAAAACGAAGGTGATAAGAAGCCAAATCAGTTTGTTGGAAAAATACTTTAAGTAGCCCTTCAATCCGACACCTCCTGTGCCCGGCGACTGCGCTCGTCGTGTGCAGCCGGCACGGCCGCACACGACGAGCGCAGGACGAGCCATCTGGGTTGTAAGACAATCCGCCACGTCCCGGGGATTGCGGACATGGCGGATTGTCTTGATGGAGGTTTATTCCCCTACAAGCGTGAGGTTGTAGAGGCCCGCGATGCTCCAGCCGTCGGTCAGGTCCAGCGGCGGGACGGGCGGTTCCGTGCCGTCACCCTCGTGGGGGAAGCCGGTCCACACGCTCTCGTTCACCGTGTGGAACGACTGCGGGCGGTACATGAGCGTGAAGGACGGGACCTCGGTCAGGTAGATTTCGACCAGTTCCGTATAGATTTCCTTCAGCTTGGCTTCGTCGGTCTCGGAGGGGATCGCGTTGATCAGTTCGTCGACCCGCGCGTTCGAGTACTGGCCCCAGTTGCCGCTCCAGTTGCTGGGCAGCCCGATCCACTCGGAGCTGAGCAGATTGCGGATGCGGCCCCACGGCTGGGTCGGGCCTGCGCCGGCGGACCACATCATGAAGATGTCGTAGCCCTCGGGCAGCGGCGCATCAGACTTCGTCACGACGGTCTGGTAGACGCCCCATTCAGGGTAGTTGGTCGTGATGTCGATGCCGATCTTCTTGCCGGCAGCCGCCACCACCTCGATGGCTGCCTGCCAGTCGGACCAGCCGTTGGGGGCGGTCGCGACGTACGCGAGCTTCTGGCCGTTGTACTCGCGCCAACCGTCGCCATCGGTGTCCACAACACCCGCGTCGTCAAGCAGCTTGATGGCGCCTTCGATGTCGTTGCCGGCCCACTGCAGGTCCTTGACGGCCTCCTGGTCATACAGGGCCTGCTCGCCCGGGGTCGGGTTCATGAGCGAGCGCGGGACCTGGTCAAACGTTGCGGACTGGTTGGTCATCGCGTTCGCGATGATGGTCGGGTAGTCTACCGCGATGGCGATCGCCTTGCGGACGGCCACCTGGTCCAAGCCGGGCGAATTCAGGTTGTAGAAGGCGGTCGGCAGGCTCGCGCCGATGCCGTAAGGCGGCTCGGGCAGGTAGGTGGAGATGGGCAGGCCGTAGCTCTCCCACAGGATCTGGACGTTGGAGTTGAACTGCTGGCTGACGTCCACCTCGCCCTGCGCCAGGGCGACGGAGCCTGCAGCGTTGTCCTTGAAGATGGCGTGCGCCAGGTACTTCGGTGTGGGCAGCTTGCCCCACATGCTGGCGTCCTGGCCCCAGTAGTCATCGTTGCGCACGAGGACGACCTTCGTATCGTCGGCGAAGAACTTGCCGTACGGGCCGGAGTAGACAACGTCCTCGGCAGGGTCAGCCAGGAACTTGGCGGAATCGTCGCCCACGCGCGCTTCCAGCGTCTGCGTCCAGGCCTTCTGCATGACGTAGTTGGTGCTCACATAGGCGATGACCTGCAGCGGGTTGAGGGCCTTACCATCGTCGCCCAGCTTGGCCTTGATGACGACCGTCTGGGGGTCCACGGCCTCGATGGTGTCGATGTAATCGACATTGCCGGCAGCGGTCGGAGTGGCGTACTTGACGTGCGTCGCCCAAGTGTAGGCGACGTCTTCGGCCGTCAACGGAGTGCCATCGCTCCACTTAGCGGCGGGCTTGGTCTTGAACGTGAGCTGGGTCATGCCCTCGTCCCAGGCGAAGTCACCGTCGGCCAGAAGCGGATATTGCTTGCCGTCCAGCATGTTGTACAGGTACGGCGTCTCGAACATCGGCACACGGGCGCTGTCGCCCTGTGCGATGGCCATGGCGTTGTTGCAGCTCGAGGAATACGGGTTCCAGCAGGCAACCGGATTCCATTGCTGGCCGTTGAAATACAGGGTTTCCTGGCGGGGCAAGGTGTTTGCGTCGACTGGAGCCGCCGGTTCAGGGGTCGCCGTGACGACAACCTCGACCTCGACCTCTTTCTCGACGACCTGGGTGACGGGGACTTCAACCTTCTGCTCGACCACCTGGGTCACGACCTGCGGCGCCGCCGGTGCGGCCGGCACGGTGCAGGCGCTCAGCACGAAGCTGAGGATCAGCAGCAGGGTTGCGAGGACAAACAACTTCTTAGGCATTGTGGAATTCTCCTCTTCATCGAGTGTCTGTGTGCCAGTCAGGTGACTGGACAACATGTGACGTGAATTCACCGGGAATCGCGAGACTGTCGCCTCCTTTCAAAGGAGAGGAACTGCGGAAGGGTGCCCTGAAGCTAAAGCCTGGATTGCCAGCGATCAAGGGGTTCCCTGGCGCAACCCTCCAACCAGGTGAGGATACTCGTTGTCAGCGCGAAGCCGCCAAACTTAAGTTTCATTATAGCCCGGGTAGCAGAGCGTGTCAATAAGCCCAAACGCAAAAAACCAGCGACCCACGGACAGATGGGCTTTGCTTCCCCGTGTCCGTGGGCCGTCTCTTGAGCTGGCTCCAGTCTCCCTCAGGGAGATATTGCCACCGACAAGATGTAGCTGTGTGTGCCGGCGGGCACGGCCACCGTAACCAAGTAGTCCTGCGTCATGGTCAGCACGAAGGAAAAGTGACGGTCCTCGAACTCGAGCCGCTTGTAGGGCACCAGGTCGGTCGCGCCCTGGATCGAGTAGTTGGCGACGTTGTACGGTGATACGATGGAGATGGTCATCTCCTGTCCTGCACGGGCCCGCAGCAGATAGGTCTTGGCAGCCCCGAAAGCCACGCGGCCCTGCACGCTGCCAACCGCCGAGCCGGCCGCGAACTGGATGCGCTCGCCCTGCGGCGGCGGCTGGCCGCTGCCCTGCACGACGAACTGCACGTAGAAGACCCGCGTGCCCGCCGCACCCAGGCCGAACACCGTGCCATTGGCCCGGCGCAGCATCCATTCGCTGCGATACGTGCCCGCCAACGCCGGCGCGACGAGCCTGACCGACACCTCGCCGGCCTGTCCCGGCCAGATGGTCAGCGTCAGGGGCACCACCCGCGAGCTGCCCAAATCATGCCCACCTACGAGGCTAAGCGCATCTACCGGCTGCCCGGGGCCCCATGCACAGGAGCCCGTGTTGCGCAGCCGCCAGGTCTTGGTGAAAGTCGCGCCTGCCGTGACAACGCTGTTGTCCGGCACGGTCACGTCGCTGACAAATGCCGCACCGTAGGTGCAGCCCGCCTGGCCCGCGGGCGCGGCCGCCGCCGGTCCGGCCGGAAACACCAGGACACTCAACACGATGACCGCCAACACGATCCGCCGCATCCCACCGGCGCGCAGTCCACTCGCTTTCTCCGCTCTCCGATACATCTTGCCGCTACTCCCTTCTGCTCTACAAAACTATCGGCTTAATACGTCGCTCACTGTGGCGGGGTTGCATCCGGCAACAACACCAGGTCGAAGGTCGCCTCAGTCTGGCCCTGCGCCGGATAGTGCTGGGTGACGAGGTGCTGAAAGCCCGGCGCGGAGACCCGCAGGTGGTGATGCGACGGGCGACCCGAGTAGGGCGGCGGGGAGTGGCTCTCGAAGCGGTAGCGGCCGTCCGCGCCGGTCAACACGGTCGCGCGGTAAGCATCTCCGTACTCGCCGTCCGGCCCGGCCATCCAGAACTCGATCTGCACGCCCGCAATCGGCGCGCACTCTTCCGCGGACCGCACTACCCCGCTCAACACGTAACCGCTCCCCACCGCGTCGCGGACCGGCGCGCCGGGCGTGTAGAACGGGCCGAGCATGTCGGGCTGCGTCGGCGTGCAGGTGATCGGCTCAGGAGTCGCAGTGGCAGCAGGTTCGGTAGGGGCAGGGGATTGGGTGGTCGCAGAAGGCGCATCCGTCGCCGTCGGGGCCCGGAGCGCCGTGGGGGCCGCCGGTACAGCGGTCAGCGGCAACTCAGCGGTCGGCGTCTCCGCTACGGCTGGCTGCTCCGTTGCGATGGCAACTGTAGTGGCCGCGGGCGGCGTGACGCTGGGCGCCGGGCAGGCAACCGCCAGCAAGCCCAAGGCCAGCAGTATGACCAGGTGCATGATTCTTCGCATCGTTCGCTCCGCTCTTCTCAGTATCGTCGCGTTAGCATCGCGCAGGTGTGGCCGCCGGTATGTCAGGTAGCTTCAAAACCCGATTTGCCGCCGTCGCACTGAAGGGGTACACTTCGCCATAAGTGGAGCATTGTGCACACACATAGTGTATTGGCGGTATATTGATCTGATGGAAAGCGAATCCTACACTTACCCTGAACCACAACGCCGCGGCAGCTCCGGCGGCCAGGGCGGCTCCGGCTGCAGCTACGTCCTCGTGGGCCTGCTGACCGTCTTCTTCGCCGCGCTCATCTTCCTGCTCGGCCTGCTGACCGGCGGCGGCGCGTCCATCGCCGACCGGGTCATGACGCTCTTGGGGCGCACGCCGGCTGCCGCGCCTGCGCCGGAGATCATCTCCGGCGATGCCATCATCGAGCAGATTCGGCAGGTGAGCCGGCTCGAGACCACGATCTACACCGTCGAGCGGGTCATCGAGGTCAAGCAGTCCGACGAGTTCTGGCCCGACTGGCTGCGCGGGGACCGCCTGCTGCTGATCGCCAGCGGGACCGTCGTCGCCGGCGTGGACCTGGAGCGGCTGGACGCGTCGTCTGTCACCGTGTCAGCGGATGGCGCCAGCGTGACCGTGGACCTGCCGCCCGTCGATATTTTCAACCGCAATAACATCCTCGACAACGCGCGGACGCGCGTCTATGACCGGCAGCAGGGTCTGTTCGCGCAACCGAACGCCAACCTGGAGACGCAGGCGCGGCAGGCCGCAGAATCGGACATCTTGCTGGCCGCATGTGAAGCAGGCATTCTGACCCAAGCGAATGAGGATGCGCAGCGCGCGCTGGAGAAGCTGCTGGCGCTTTACGAGTTTGACGTGACGGTCAGGGCTGCGGCCGTGCCGGACTGTCCGGAGGCGCCATGACATCAGCCTTCGACCCCGAGCTGCTGCGCACGCTGCTGATCGTCCTGGCCTGCAGCGGCCTCTTTCTCATCGTGGTCCTGTCCGCGCTCGTCGTGCTGCTGCTGGCGGGCACCCGCCGCGCCCGCGTCGCCTTCGACCGCTGGATGACGCCCGATCCCGCGCAGCTGGCGCTGCGGCTCACCGAGCTGCGCCGGCGCCACCCGGCCGCGAACGATGCAGCCCTCGCCGCGCGCGTCATCAACGACCAGGCGTTCAAGGCCGGCCTGGTCGGCGCGCTGACCGGCGTGGGCGGATTTCTCACGCTGCCGATTGCCATTCCGGTGGACTTCGCGCTCTCCGCCAAAATCCAGGCAGCCACCATCCACTTTATCGCGCAGACGTTCGCGCCCGGCCAGCAGGTCGACTCGATGCGGCTGCAGACCTATGCGATCCTCGCCGGCCAGCGGTTCAGCCAGCAGTGGGCCGAGGCCTCCAGCCGCGCAGTACAGGCGGCCATCGCCCAGCTCATCCGCCGCCTCGTCGCGGAGACCGTA
Source organism: uncultured Anaerolineales bacterium (assembly GCA_964387985.1). Taxonomy (GTDB): domain Bacteria; phylum Chloroflexota; class Anaerolineae; order CG2-30-64-16; family CG2-30-64-16; genus JALOOB01. Next base: position 6,808 of record CAYLZG010000097.1, read on the forward strand.
GCCGAGTCCCTGCTCAAAATCGTCCCGTTCGTCGGCGCCTTCGTCGGGTTTGCGTTCAACTACGCCGCGACCCGCCTCGCCGGCCGACTCGCTATCCAGTGGTACGCCACCCGCCGCCTTCCGGCGATCAACGCCCCGACGCAAGATGTTTGATCGCTTCGCCAGTCGGCCGCGCGTACGACATCAAATGTGGAGACGCGTCCGGCAGCAGGGATGTGGAGGTTGCAACGGCTACGCGCAGGATGCGGGCCACTGTCGCAGTGGGCGGGCTCGGTGTTCTTGTCAACTGAAAAAGGAACCATTCCTGCCGGTCTGCGTCGCGGGCCTCCCATTGATACTTTTCCTTAAAGTGGTACGACTCAGCACCGGCAAACTCTGGATGTGTGCCTTGTAGGTCAGCCGGCCGAACCGGACCTCTGTCCGACGTTCATCGCCAATGGCTTGGGTCGAGTCGGCAAAGCGCTGGTTGGTCGTGAGAATCAGCGCCGGGCGCCATTTTGCCACAGTCGCGGCCCGCGCTTGGGCTTTAGCACGTTGCAACGCGTTGCTTGTAGGGGAGCGATGCTGGTAAGCAGCGCCGCAGGGGTTATGGCGCCGGGCCGTCAGTCTTTGCTTGCACCGTCCTCCCTTCTCCATCAAGCGAAGCCTGCACCTGCTCAAGCATGCCCTCCGCGAACTCGATCTCCAGCCAGCAGCGCGGGCACTCCCTGCGGCGCGCCTCTCCTCACACCCACTCCAGCTCCGCTACCGTCCGCTCATCCACCACCTCACCCGTGTTGCGCGTCGTCTGCGGCTCTAACAGCAACACCAGCGCCTCCTCAGCGGCCACCGGCCGGTGCTGCACTCCCACCGGCACGACGATCAGCTCGCCCGGCCCGAGCTCCACCACCCCGTGATGGTCACCGTCGAACCGGTGCAGGCCGGTGGCCTGCGAGCGAGAATGAGCCGCGCGCTGGCAAGCGCGCTCAATAGTCGGCAGGAGATCCGTAAACAGACCATAGCACAAGGGACGTTACGAATGCTCATTCAAGCTGCGCGGCAACATAGTCATAAATGATCCCCAAAGCCGGGTAAATCACCGCGTCTTCGTAAATGCCCAAATGACTGCCGTCGCTGAATTCCAGTGTCGTCCATGAACCTCTCGGCGCATCCGAGGTGTATGAGCGAATGCTGCCTTGATACTGCATGGCTCTCGAGATGGCTTCATAGACCGGGCCCGATTCCGCCGTGATCGTAAAGCGATCCTGTCGAGCCTCGAAACCGTAGGAAGTGACAAGCACATCGTACGCTTGTTCGCTTCGAGTGATGGTGAAGGAGATTTGACCACCGCCTCCGGTTTCCCAATGCATGACATCCGCCGCGATCGAAGGTTGGCGTGTTATCTCAAGGGGGCGGGAGGTCGGGACCCTGGAGTCTGGGACTGCGTTGGTCTCAGACTGGGTAGCGGTCAACGGGGCAGTCGTCGCTGGTGCCAGTTCGCAGGCTGCCAGCGTGAGCGTCAGCACTAGAAAGACCAGGGCGTGCGATCTCAGGGTTCCCTCCTTCCATCGCAACTGATCAGAGCGCACATTATCACTAGCGATTTTGCCCCGCCGCGCGCGGTCTGTCAAGCCGATAATGCACGAAAATTGCAACTTGTTGCAGCGTTGCCCGGCCGTGCCGCCGGCCGGTGACAACAGCAGGACAGGATAGGCTGCCCGACTACCGCCACCGGCGCAGCACCCATACCCCAGCCAGCGTCGTGATGCCGCCCAACAGCGTGCCCCAGGCCAGGTCCACCAGCGTCAGCCCGACCGGCCAGCCGGCCACGGTCGCCAGATTCGTCAGGTCATACGTCGCGTACGTCACCAGGCCGAAGAGGGCCCCACGCCGCGCGGCCCAGCCGGGCGCCCGCCGGGCGCGACCACAAAGTACACCAGGCCGGCGACATAGGGCAGGTAGAACGCCGCGGCGGCCGCCCAGTTCGTCCGCGCGCCCAGCAGGTAGCCGAGCTGCGCCTGGTAGAAAGGCTGGGCCACCAGCCCCAGCCAGAGGCCGTCCAAGACGAGGAAGATAAACAGGGTAACGCCGTAGGACTTGAACGTGTCGCGCAGCATCACTTACTCCATCCTGCCGGCCTCGATCTATAGCTCTGCCCCGCACTGGTAGCCCGGCCCGTAGCGGCTCCGCATCGCCCCTTGCCACTGGTCGGAGCCGCTACGTCCCCCTTCAGCCTTCACCACTCATGTGCCCGCAGCGAACTTGACGCCTTGGTGACGTTGATCGCCAAGACGAATCGTATGGCTCAGCCCTGAATCGGAAGGGACTGCCGATCAGCAGCACGCGCCCCGGTCACGTTGCGGGCAGAATCGCAGGCGCCGCCTCGCCGGCTGCCACCATCCGACGCTTCAGCGTAGCAGCCAATCCGGCACGAACCTCCGTGTGCTCTGGCGAGGTGTTGAGGTTGTTGCGTTCGTGCGGATCCGCCTGAAGATCGTAGAGGTAGTCCTCTACGTACACGGGACTAGCGGGATCGGCCCCGGTCCGGTGGGGTGCACGGACGCTGTATTTCCACCTTGCCGTACGGATGGCCCGGCCGCACTGGCTCTCGCTAATCTGCAAGAAGACCTCTGCCGGCCAGTCCTCCGCGCGGCCGTCGACCAGCTGCTGCAAGGCCCTGCCGCGCATATACGCCGGTGGCGCTACGGTTGCGGATCTCAGGATCGTGGGCGGCAGATCAATCAAACTCACCAGATCATGAATGACTTTGCCTCCCGCGAACCCTGGGCCATCAATCACCAGAGGCACACGGATGCAGCCGTCGTGACATGAACGCTTGTACTCGCTGTTGCGGGTACGAAAGTGCGAACCATGGTCGCTCGCATAGATGATGATCGTGTTATCGGCGAGGCCCAAGCGGTGCAGTTCCGCTCGGATGCGGCCGAGGTTCTCGTCCAGGCTATGGATGCAACCCAGGTAATCGGCATACTCCTCGCGCCAATCACCTCCGGTGTCAGCGAGGTCGCCGGGAACGACGAAATTCCTGAACCGCTCCTTGGAACCCTCGGGCCCCTCGTAATGCCCGTGGTCGTTCTGGTGATGCGGCTCGATGTAGGAAAGGAAAAGAAAAAAGGGCTTGGTGCCCGTACGGGTCTGCAGATATTCGATCGCCCAATCTGTCTGCGCGTCGACGCGATAGCGTCCGGGCGGAAATTCGCGCCGGTTGCCATCGGCGTCAAACATGTGGCCGTCATAGCTATGCGATGTGAATTCCAGGATATCCGCAGCCAGCCAGAAATCCCGGTAGCCGCCCCTCCGCTCAGGCGGCACGGGCTTCGTGCGGAAATCGTCCGGCCCTTCCTCTGGTCCAGTGGATGCAAGATGCCACTTGCCCAGATAGCCCACTTCATAGCCGGCCTCAGCCAGGCTGTGCGCGATGGTGCGTTCGCCGATCGGCAACATCCGGTGGTTCGTATGGCACCCCACTTCTGTGGCATACTTGCCCGTCTGCAGGCAGGCTCTGGTTGGCCCACACACGGGCTGACAGGTGTACGCATGCTCGAAGCGCACGCCCTCAGCGGCCATCCGGTCGAGGTTGGGCGTGATATCGAGCGGTTGTCCGTAGCAGCCACAGGTGTCCCAGCGCTGCTGATCAGTGAAGAAAAAGAGAATGTTTGGTTGGTTCATGTGCTCACCCAGATCGGTGAAGACCAGGCGATGCCGCCATCAGTCTGGTACACCTTAAGGTAATAAGCAGTCGTGCCCGACGCGGCGTGCACGCTGTACTGCCCGACAAAAGTCAAAACCTGGTTCTCGTCCCCCACGAACCCGGCCACCGGTTGACCTTGAGCCACGAGCTCGGCGTGATCGAAGTAACCATCCAGTACCGCCGTAAAATCAAACTGCACCGGCTCGCCAGGGCGGATCCGCAGTTCGCTCCCCATCGGTGTCCCGTTAGCCGTGAAGCTCAGGGCGGTCCGACAGCCATTGGTGGCATATACCCGCCGGGCATGGATCGCCTCCCAGAGACTCTCGCGCGTGAGATCACGGGCATACACGGCCATCAAGCCGTTGCGTGCGGAGAAGAAACGCTCCCGGGCCGCAGGCGTAGAATCGCCCAGCGCGCCGCGATGATCATCGCTGCCGCCGACAAATCCCAGCTTCAGGCCGCGCAGGATCGCCTGCCGTGCAACGTGCTCGTAATTGCGATGGCAGGAATGAATCTCCAGCACAGGCATGCGGCGCTCATCGTAGTAGTCCAGGTTAGCCATCCTCCCGCCGCAGTGCGGGATGACCAGCGCGGCGCGCGTGCCGAGATCCGCGATGAGATCCGCGATGGTGCGCGTCTTGTCAACGTAGCGACTGGCGGGCTCCCAGGCTGCGGGCGCATTGCATCGTCCATTGTAAAGCAAGGGGCCCGCATCCTCCAGGAAGTAAACGTTATGGTCCCCACCGCGCTCCGTCCGGCCACTCCATTCATAGCCCAGAAAGCTGACAAAAGCGCCAGGCTGGTGCGCGGCTTGCGTGGCCCGGCTGACCTGCTCCCAGTCGTCCGGAGTCATCTCAAAGTCATGACTGGTGACAGAGGCAAAGTCCAGCCCGGCGGCCAGCCGGGCATAGCGATACAGATAGGCTGGACTATTGGTGCCGTCGCAGAGGGTGGACTGGCCATGAATCTCACCCCAGAACAGCTGATAGCCTGACAGCAACGAAGGGCCGAACGGGTTCGAACGCGCGAAGAAGCGACCATCATGGCTCACGGCAGTCAACCGATGCCAGGCGCCATCGGCGGGCAGCGGCACTTTCGCCACTTCGGTCATGCCTTCCGCCAAGGAGATGCTGCGCACGCAGCGCTGATCGTCGAGCAACAGGGCGATCTCGGTTTCCGTCGCTGCAGGGTTGCCGTAGACATCCTCCAGTTTCAGGGTGACGGTGCCGGTCGGCCGTTCGGCATTCACCTGGCGCACATGGACCCGCACGCTCGTCGGCTCTGCGCTGACGATCGGCCAGCCCGGCGCTTGCTCCTCAGCCAAAACAACCCATTCTGCCGTCGCAGCGGACTGCACGCCGATGCGCAAGCGAAAATACTCCTCCGTGAAACTCTGGCCGCGATACCCCCCAGGGCCCCCCAACCCGATGTGCACCCGATCGCCGGCTTCGAGTGCACCCGCCGTCAGCACCAGGTCGAAGCCGCGGTTCCACGGATGGCGATACCAGGGAATGCCCGTCTGCAGTTCCCAGTGGATGCCTTCCCGACTGGTATGGACAGCGATGAAATTCTCCGCTTCCGGATCAGCCATCTGCGCATCACCCAGGTCGGAAACGTGCCGGGCCGCGATCGCCAGCCGTCCTCCAACCCGGATCGCTTCTGCCAACACGATCTCCAGTTCCGCGCGGAACAGCTGGTTCGCGCGCATCACGCGGGGGCCAACGTACTCGACCAGCATCTGCTCCTCCTGCTTCTACTTGAGCCCGGACAACACCACGCCCTGCACAAAATACCGCTGCGTAAACAGGAACAGCAGCACGCTCGGTATGAAGAGAATCATGCCCCCGGTGGCCGTGAAATTCCACTGGGTGAAGTACTCCTGGTTGAAGAGGGTCAGCCCAATCGTCATCGTGCGCATGAGCGTGCTGTTGACCACGATCAGGGGCCAGATGAACTCGTTGAACTGGAAGATGAAGGTGAACAGGCCCAACGTCGCCAGCGCGGGCTTGCACTGCGGCAGCACGATGCGCCAGTAGATGCCGAATTCCGACGCGCCGTCGATCCGGCCGGCATCGATCAGCTCGGTGGGAATCGGCTGGATGAATTGGCGCATCAGGAAGATGCCGTAGGCGCTCATCAGAAAGGGCACGATCAGGGCGCGGTAGCTGTCAACCCACTGGAAGCGCGCCATCATCACGTAAAGGGGGATCATGCGCACAAAGAAGGGGATCATCAGAGTTCCCAGGATCAGTGTGAAAAATACATCCTTCAGGGGAAAGCGGTACTTCGCAAAGACATAACCCGCCAGAGGATCGAAGAACAGGTGCGAGAGCGTGATCGTCCCGGCTACGATGAAGCTGTTGAGGATGAAACGGGCGAAGGGGGCGCGTGCCCAGATCTCGACATAGTTCTGGAACTGCGGGTCGGCGGGGATGATGACCGGAACACCGGACATCGTCTCAGCATCAGTCTGCAGCGACAGGCTGATCATATAGAGAAAGGGTATCAACGCGAGCGCAGCAAAGCCGACCAGGATACTGTAGGAGATGGCGCTGGTTAGCATTCGTCGGCGTTTCACGGGTTTCCTCCAGGATTAATACTCCACTTCACGACCGCCCACCTTGAGTTGCAGGATCGTCAGGACCAGGATAAAAGCGAACATCAGAAACGCCAACGCCGCGCCGTAGCCGAAGTTGAGCTGGCTGAACGCGACATCGAAGACATGAAACACGAAGAAACGGGTGGCATCCGCCGGGCCGCCGCGCGTGATCAGATAGGCCTGGCCAAACGCCTGCAGGCTGCCGATTACAGAGATGATCGATACGAACAGCGTCGTAGGCGCCAGCAGCGGCAGCGTGATGCGCCAGAAACGAGCCCACGCGCTGGCCCCGTCAATCGCTGCGGCCTCCTGGTAGACGTCTGGAATGCCCTGCAGCCCCGCCAGGAACAATACCATGTTATAGCCCATACCATGCCAGACGGTGATCGCCATCACGGTTGGCAAGGCACTGCGATAGCCCGTGAGCCAGTTCTGGCCCGGCAACCCCAGGGCGTATAGCACGGCGTTCAGGACCCCCGTATACGGGTCCAGCATGTTCCGCCACATCAGGGCCACAATGACAAACGTCGTCACATAGGGAAAAAAGATGATCGCCCGCAGAATCGTCCGCGCCCGCAGGGCCTGGTTGAGCAGCAAGGCAAGGCCTAGACCAACCACGACACTCATCACAGCATTCTCAATGGCAAATATGAAGGTCACCTTGAAGGAGTTCCGCACCCGCGGGTCACTGAGGGCCGTAATGTAGTTTTCCAGGCCGGCGAACGTGCTGGCGCCGATCAAGGGTTGGCCGGAGCGCAGGCTGATCCAGAATTCCAGGGCGATGGGATAGAAAAAGAAGATGGTGAAATAGATCAGCGCGGGGGCCAGGAAGATGTAAGCCATGATGGCCTGGCGGCTGGCCAGACCAGTCTGCCTCTTTCTGATCGTCCGCTGACGAACGGAGGGATCGACGCCTTCTGACATGGCAGTACCTCAGTGTCTTGCCCGGGGAGGGTATAGTCGGGCCTGGGGCTCCCCAGGCCCGATATGCCGTCTTCGCGCGGTCAGCCGGCCAACACTTTGTTCGCAGCCGCTACGTATTCATTCAACGCCTCTTCGGCCGGCCGGTTCTTGTAGATGATATCCTGGTAGGCCTTATCAAAGAGGTTGCCAACCTCACCCGATTTGCCGGTCAGGTTGATGGCCGACTGATCGACCACGAGATTCAGAGCTTTCGCGAACGGCGCGATGCGTTCGAGTTGCATAACATCTGCGTTCGACGCCCAGGACTTGCGTGGCATCAACATGTTCGCTTCCCGAGTGGCTGTGACCTCGGCTTCCAGGGTCGTCACCGCCCTGATGAAGTCGAAGGCAGCCTCCGGACTTCTGGCGGCTTTGGGGATGAACATGCCGGCGCCGGCGCCCGTTGTTGCCTGCACCTTGCGCTTGAGCGGCTGTATCATGCCCCATTGCACGTCCGGGCTGGATTCCAAGACCGGCTTGATGTCCCATGGGCCGGTCAGGATGATGGCTGCCCGCTTGGCTGAGAAAAGCTTCTGCGGGCCTTCATAGTCAGCAGAGGTGACGGGGATCGGCGCAACTTTGTGCTTGTGAATCAGGTCCGCCTGGAATGTCATCGCTTCGTAGGCCTCCGGATTGTCCAGCGGCACCTGATTCGTCTGCGGATCGTAGTTGATGACGCCGTTCTGCAGCAGCCACGGCCAGGTGTAGCCCGCCGATTGGTTGGGTGCGAACCCGAACACATTGCCCTTAGCCGTCGCCCGACACGCGTCCAGGAACGCCTCCCAGGACGTGATCCCCTCCGGGTCGATGCCGGCGGTGTCAAACATCTCCATGTTGTAGAACAGGAGCGTGCAAGTATGGTGTAACTTGACCCCGTAATGGCGACCCTCCACCTTATACTGCTCAACGGCCACATCCTGCCAATCGTCAGGGTAGCCCATTTCACCACCGTACTTCTCGACCAGCGGAGTGATGTCGAGCGCGTTGCCGGACAGGGCAAACTCCTGAGCATAGCTGCCCGGCTCCTCAGACAGATCGGGCACGTCACCTGCAGCGAAGTTGGCCAGGATCTTCGTGCGCAGATCCGGCCATTGATAGAGTTCCCATTCGATCTTCCAGCCGTTGTTGGCCTCAAACTGTTCAGCGATTTGCTTGTAGGTCTCGTAGTGATGGCCTGGATGCCAGTAGACCCGCAGGGTGCCACCTTGGGCTGCCGCGGCCGGAGCCGTCGTGGGGACAGGGGCCGCAGTCGACGCGGGCTGCTGGGCCGGCGCGGATGGCGCGGGCGCCGGGGGCGGAGCGCAAGCAGCCAGGGCTGTGGCTCCCGTGGTCAGTACGCTTAACCGAAGAAAAGCGCGACGGCTCAATCGCTGGACGGACATGATCTACCTCCTTGGAGTCACATGTGAGAGACATATCAAACAGCCGGCAGTTGTACAGCACAACCACCCAACAGACGTCAGGACGAAGCGCAAGCTTTGGGCCGAACAACCTCCCTTCTCGCAAGGTGGCGATCCTTCAGACAGAACCGCGCTCGAAGAGTTGCCAGGGCATCTCCCACGTCGATCCTTCAACTGGCGCGCGTCCTGCCAGCCGGTCAAAAAGCAGATCAACTCCCGGACCAAAGTCGATGCGTGCAGGCCCAATGGTGGTCAAGGCGGGCCTCGTGAGCATCCCTTCCGGCAAATTTCCAAGTCCGATGATTGCGATATCATGCGGGATGCGCAGACCGATATCGCGCGCGGCCCCTATCGCAGCCATGGCCGCCAGATCTGTGTCGGCAAAGATCGCAGTCGGCCGGTGAGGCTGGTTCAGCAGGTGCGCGGCGCAACTGTAGGCATCGATGCGCACGCCTTCCTCGTGTACAACACAGCAACCCGGGTCAGCCGTGATCCCATGTTCCGATAACACCTGCAAATAGGCGGCGAAACGTGGCGAAGGCGGATCCAGCGGCCCGAAGCCCAGGAAGCCAATCCGACTATGACCCCTGGCAATGAGGTAGCGTACAGCCTCGGCACTGGCCCTTTCATGAGGCAAGTGTACAAAATCGGCTCCCGGCACGCTGCGCACGTTCCCTTCGACTACCAGGGCCAAGCCGGTGTCGACCAGCTTCTGGAGTTCGTCAGCATCGAGGAGCGAAGAGCGGATGTAGGCTCCATCGGCCAACCCCTGTCGCAGTTGATCGAACGCTCGGCGATTGCGCTCCGCAGACCCGCCGACCAGAATCACACATAAATAGCCATGGGCAGCCGCAGCCGAATCCAACTGCTGGATGAGGATTTCGTTGTAGGGGATGAAGGTCCGATTGGTGATCAGGCAGACGCGCTCGGTGCGCTGACGCCGCAAACTGCGTGCGGCCTGATTGGGAGCATATCCCAGTGACTCAACCGCTTGGAGAACGCGCTGCCGTGTGCTCTGACTGATACGGTCGCTGATGCTCCGTCGTCCGCTCAGAACATACGATACCGTGGCTGACGATACACCAGCGAGGTCGGCCACATCCGTGATCGTCGGTATCCGTGTGGAGTTTCCCATAAGCCGCGCTCCTGCGCACACGGGAGGGAGGTTATTCGTTTAAGCAACTATACTGCAGCCCACCGGGCTTGTCAAACGCGTCGAACTGGTGAACTGGTGAAGAATGCGCGATGCGCGCACACGTGTGCCTAGACTGCTCTGCTGCTTCAGCCCGATCCTGGCCGGCCCAGCACCGCCTCATACGCCGCCAGGTCCCAGGCCGTGAAGCACACGAAAAGCACCTCCTGCAGCGCCGGCTCCTGCACGACGATCGCTCGCTTTGTCG
>CAYLZG010000098.1:0-5662 GCA_964387985.1 uncultured Anaerolineales bacterium
ATCGTCACGGCAACGATCATCTCATCGAGCTGCACGACGTGGTCAAGACATACCGTAGCGCGGCCGGCGAGTTCACCGCGCTCAAGGGCATCGACCTGGAAGTAGACGGCGGAGAATTCGTGGCAGTCATCGGCAAATCGGGAAGCGGCAAGTCCACCCTGGTGAACATGATCACGGGGATCGACCGGCCCTCTCAGGGCGAGATCCTGATCGGGGACGCGGCCATCCAGACGCTCAAGGAGGGCAAGCTGGCCCAGTGGCGCGGCCGCAACGTCGGAGTCATCTTCCAGTTCTTTCAGCTGCTGCCCACCCTCACCGTTGCCGAGAACGTCATGCTGCCCATGGATTTCTGCCACATGTATTCGATGCGCGAGCGGCGGGAGCGCGCGCTGAGCCTGCTCGAACAGGTCGGCGTGGCCGACCAGGCCAACAAGCTGCCATCGACCCTGTCCGGCGGCCAGCAGCAGCGCGTCGCAATCGCGCGCGCGCTGGCCAACGATCCGCCCATCCTGGCGGCCGACGAGCCCACCGGCAACCTCGACTCCAAGACCGCGGAATCCGTTTTCACCCTGTTCGAGACCCTGGTGGCGCAGGGCAAGACGATCCTCATGGTGACGCACGACCGGGACCTGGCCCGCCGGGCGACCCGCACCGTGATCCTCGTCGATGGTGAGATCATCGAAGAATACGTGGCCAAGACCTTCCCCACCATGAGCGAGGCGCAGCTGATCGAAGTGACGCGGAACCTCGAAGTGCAGAAGCATGCGCCGGGTGCGGTCATCCTGCGCCAGGGCGAGACCCCCGATCGGTTCTATCTCATCACGCGCGGCCGGGTGGAGGTCGTCCTGGCCGGATCCGAGGGGCAGGAGATCGTCGCGGCCAGCATGGTCCAGGGGCAGTACTTCGGCGAGATCGAGCTGCGGCGGGGCGGCGCCAACATCGCCACCATCCGCGCGGACCCGGTGATGGGCGTCGAGGTGGCTGCGCTCGACCGCGCCACCTTCGAGCATCTTGTGAGCGAGTCCGCGGCCATCCGGGAGGCCATCGACCAGACGGTCGAAGCGCGCGTGGCCGAGAACGTGGCTGCCCGCGACCGGGAGGAGAACGGTCATGCTTAGCCCGCGCTGGCACAAAGTGATCCGCGATATCTGGGGCAATAAGCTCCGCACCGTCCTGGTGGTGCTCTCGATCGCGGTGGGCGTCTTCGCGGTCGGCCTGATCGCGGGCACGCGCGAAACGGCCATCGCGGCCCTGGATGCCAGCTGGAACTCCACCAACCCGGCCAGCGTGATCCTGTACACCGACTACTTCGATGAAGAACTGCTCTACACCGTGCGGCACATACCGGGTGTGGCGGAGGCTGATGCGCACCGCGCGACGTACTTCCGCTTCCAGGGCCTCGACCAGCCCTCCGCCTCAGGCGCCGCACCAGGCAGCGTAGGCTCAGCCGCGATCACGCCCGATGAAACGAAGTGGCGCAACCTGGTTCTCTACACCTACCCCGACTTCGGGTCCATCCGCGCCGGCAAGGTCTGGTCGCAGAGCGGGGCGTGGCCGCCCGGCGAACGCGAGCTGCTGATCGAGCGCGCCTCGCTGGGGTGGATGGGCGCGCAGGTTGGCGACTCCGTGCTGCTGAAGGCGACGAACGGCCGGCAGCGCGTGCTGCGCATTGCGGGAACAGTCCACGACCCCGGCCAGATGCAGGCTTCCTGGGCCCGCATGGCCATCGGTTATGTCGACCGCGCAACACTCGACTGGTTCGGCCTCTCGCGCGACTTCGACGAGCTCCACGTGATTGCGGCCGCGGCGAATCCCACCCGTGACGAGCTGAACGAACTGGCCCAGGAAGTCCGGAGCAAGGTCGAAAAGAGCGGCCGGACCGTGAGCTACACCTACATCCCGACGCCGGGCAAGCACCCGGCCGGAGAGACCGTTGAGCCGGTGTTGTTGGTGCTGGCGATCCTGGGGTACCTGGCGCTGGGCCTGAGCGGGCTGCTGGTCGTGAATACGATGCAGGCGCTGCTGGCGCAGCAAGTGCGGCAGATGGGCATCATGAAGGCGGTCGGCGCACGCAACAACCAGGTCATGGGCATCTATTTCGGCATGGTGCTGGTGTTCGGCGTGCTCAGCCTGGTCATCGCGGTGCCCCTGGCCGCGCTGGGCAGCCAGGCGTTGACGCAGTTCATGGCCAACCTGCTCAATTTTGATATCGGAGGACTCGCCGTTTCGCCGGGCGTGCTGGCCATGGAGATTGCAATCGGGCTGGCGGTGCCACTGATCGCGGCCCTCTATCCGATCCTCAGCGCCACGCGCATCACCCCTGCCGAGGCCATGAGCGACCTCGGTCTCTCCGCGCCTGCGCGCGCCGCACCGCGGCGAAGACCGCGCTTCGCCTTCCGTCTTCCATTTCGCTCGCACGGGGAGGAAGATGGTGAGGCAGCTTCCGGCGCCTCACGCACGAGAGGGGCGACGGCGGTGTTGGGCCGCGTTCTCTCGCGACCGGTCCTGCTGTCGCTGCGCAACACCTTTCGCCGCAGGGGACGCCTGGCGCTGACGCTGGCCGCGCTGCTGTTGGGCAGTGCCATCTTCATCGGCGTCTTCAACGTGCGCGCCTCGCTGATGGCCACGCTGGACGGCATGTTCCAATACGTCGACTACGATGTCATCCTCGGCTTCCAAAAGGAGCACCGGCTGTCGCAGCTCGAGGCCGAGGCGCTGCGCGTGCCGGGGGTCACCACGGCCGAAGGGTGGCGCATCGACACCGGCCGCCGCATGCGAGGGGACGACACGGAAGGCGAGTCGCTGCAGGTGCGCGGAGTCCCTGCCGCCAGCGCCCTGATCCGGCCGAACGTGACCGCGGGGCGGTGGCTCGTGCCCGAAGACGAAAACGCGATCGTGGTCAACACCATGTTTCTCAAGGATGAGCCGGACGTCGCGGTCGGGAGCACCCTGAAACTGAAGATGGGCGGTCGCGAGACCGAGTGGCAGGTAGTCGGCATCGCGGCGGGGACGCCGCCCGTGCCGCTGTTGCACGCCAACTATCCCTACCTGGCCCGGCTCATGGGTGGGATCGATCGTGCGGGAATCCTCATCGCCGCGACAGAGCCGCGCGATCCCCTGACGCAGGCCGAAGCCGCGAAGGCCCTGGAAGAGCACTTCAGGTCCATAGGGATGGAGGTCGCCAGCCGGCAGACCAGCACCGAGGAGCGCACGCAGATCCAGTCCCAGCTCGATGTCCTGCTCTACTTCCTGCTGATCATGGCGGTGATCCTGGCCGTGATCGGCGCGATCGGACTGGCAGGGACCATGAGCCTGAACGTGCTGGAGCGAACGCGCGAGATCGGCGTGATGCGCGCGGTCGGCGCGTCGGACGGCAGCGTGTTCCGGATCGTGGTGATCGAAGGGCTGCTGATCGGGCTGATCAGTTGGTTCTCCGGCGCCATCCTGGCCCACCCGCTGGGCAGGGTGCTGAGCGACGCCATCGGAACGGCGACCCTACGGGTCAACCTGGACTACGTGTACTCGGTAGGCGGCCTCATCCTGTGGCCATCGCCTGCATCTTGGCCGTGTTCGCGAGCCTGCTGCCCGCGCGCAACGCAACGAGGGTCAGCGTGCGCGACGTGCTGGCGTATGAGTGAGCCTCGAGGACGCCCGGGTAGGGCGGCGATCCCTGATGCGTCTACAGGCAAGCATAATGAGCGGTGGAGTCGTTGATCCGCCGGCTAGATGACCGGCTGCGGTTCGGGCGAAACTATGAGGCCGGCATGCGGCCGTTTGCCGCGTATTGCGAGGAGGAGATCTGGCTGGTGGAGTGAGGCGACGCGCGGGCGGTCCGGCCAAGGGCGCAGATGTCTGGGACGCGCGACCGCTTTTGGCGCGGCTCCGCACTCCACCTCTCTGGCCGTTTTCGTCGCCCTGACGATCCTGGGCTGAACACGGCGCCGTAGTCGTCCTACGTTCCCCCCGCGACGACAATGGTGATGCGGTGATCTGCCCCGTTGTGCGTACCACCGGACGTGTTAGGTTTGCCGATGGCAGTCTCCCCTGAAATATTGAACAAGGATGAAGCTTGCTCCTACGGTGATTCAATGAGGGCAATGAATGTGACCACCACAACTTGGACGCCGAGTCGGAGAGATCGGTGGTGGCCAGGACTATCACACCAACCTTAAATAACTGGCAACACCTGCGATTCTAAGCTTCATATACCCAGAAATCTGCTATAATAGAGGTGCCGTCAACAGATTTGTTGCGGTGCGGTCCAGTGGACCTGGGGGGCGGCGTAGTCGGGTCGTTCTACATCGCAGATATTTCAAGTCTTCAAAATACCCCCGGCCTCGCACGAAACAGCCTCGTCTGCAGCCCGGCAACGTCGTCGATGAACTCTCATGCAGTGCAGTCACCTTCCATATGCCGGAGGTGCCCGGAAACCTCGCCAACTGCTGCTCTGGACTATGTGGGACCGAACGTTGCCGGTACGAGCCCTCCATTGTCTTGTCATCCGCTGTTGGCAGCAGGCGAGTCGCCCATGAGCCTGGGCTCACAGCTGACACATGAGAGTGGCGGATCAGCAAAGACACGCTTTCGAAGGAGTTGCCCATCAGCCAAGACTCACCTTTGACGGGTGAAAATGGCTCGTAGGCCCATTCTCGGAGGAGGCAAGTAGGCAAGACATCGCTGGACCCTGATGGACAAACGTCCCTATGGTGCCACAACGGAAAGGGGGAACAATGAATTCCAAACTGAGGATCCCGCTGGCTCAGTCCCTTGTCGTGGTTGCACTTGCTTGGCTAGTGGCAGGCTGCAGCCCAGGAGCTCTTGTTCGGGGTCGCCTGTATGAGCAGAGACCGCCAGGCGCCGCTCACGTTCCGGTGATTTCCGGCGCTACGCTTACATTCACACGCCATGATATCAGTACCTATCCTAGGGTGACCACCAATCTGATGGGATACTTCGACTTGGGGGTGTCTCCGGGAACGTACAAGATCCTCATCTCACACCCGGACTACGCCGACCAAGTATCGGCGGATTACAATGTTGTCAACAGCATTTTTGCCAGCAATCAGTACAACGAGCAACTTAGAAGAATGACGGGCAGGTTGGCTCCGACTTCAAGCTGGCAAGTCGCTTGGCGGGATGGTGCTCCCGTGACGGACAGTTCTGCGCTCCGGCTGTCGGACAGCCGCGGCAAGGTCACTGTGCTGTATATCACCAAACTGAACCAGGACTACTGAACTTGCCTCTGGGAGCTAGGTGTAGCTCTTCAGAAGTTATGGGCAGAGAAGTACGCTGCGCTGGACACGGTCCAGTTCGTGTTTGTGGCTCTCGAACCTGGCACGCTGGCCGAACTGCAAACCCTCATACCGGAGCTGGGTTCTAGCAGCGAGGGGCCGAGCTCGCTCCAATACCCCATCGTGCTGGGCGAATCCGTCGATTGGGCCCGATACGTCGCCAAATACTCTACCTCTCGCATGCAAGGGGGAGTGTATTCAGACGCTCTGGGCATCGCGATCATTGACCAGGAAGGGTATTTCTACGCCATCAAGGGCTATCCGGGATCGACGACCTCAGCCGATTATCAGAGAAGCGCAGAAGTGGCTTGGCTGTCGGAAAAGGTGGATGAGTTGTTGGCTGCTTCGACGGTGCAAGGCTGTGTCTACCT
>CAYLZG010000098.1:5672-10431 GCA_964387985.1 uncultured Anaerolineales bacterium
AAGGCAACAACCAGGGGCCACCACAGGCCGGAACGATCCTCACCTTCACGCGTTCCGATAACCAAGTCTCATCGTCAGTGACGGTGGATGACGCCGGCTGCTACCGGGCGGCTCTGGCGCCGGGCAGCTACCGAGTAGCAGTTTCTGATGACGACGGTCAGGATTGGCGAGCTGTACCGCAGGTCCTGGAGCTTGCCGCAGGGGTGCAAAGAACATTCCCCATCTACGTTCTCGGCAACATCCGTCTCTACGTGCATGAGCAGGACTTGGCTGTGGGCTCGCCCGGGACGCCGGTCGTGGATGCGTCGCTGTACCTGTTCAAACCGGATGGCAAGCTGCTTTCAGAGGAAGCAACCATGAGCGATGGATCGTGGTGGGATGTTCTGCGTGAATTGCCCGAAGATCAGGGGTATGCCGTTCACATCACTCACCCTGATTATGCAGACCAGTCAAGTCCTCCGGGTTTCTTAGCCATCAATGACGAGTACAACCCGTACGATTTCCCGCTGAGGAAGATGGTCGGCGCCCAGGCGCTCTTCAGATCCTGGAAGATCGCCTGGCAGGATGGCGCCCCCGTCACCACAGGCGCTACGACCTCTGTACAGGATTATCCAGGTAAGGTGGTTGTCCTGGCGTTTACCAGACAGTGCTGAGGGGGCGGTTGGACGCTGGGTCCAGCGTTACAAGATCTGTGGTCGTCGAAGTACAGCGCACTTGATACCGTTCAATTCATAAACGTGATCCTATCGCCGGAATCGGTTGTGGGAATCCAATCGGCGATCGAGGCCGATCAGGGTTTCCGGCGCGTCGCCTATCCAGTCGTGCTGCGGGACATGCCAGGCGACTGGGACAACTACGTTGCCAAGTATACGCCCTACCAACTGAACGGAGCTCCCGACGTTCCTGGAATCACCATCCTCGACCAGTCGGGAAGGATCGCCGCCATCCACCACGGCAGCCAGAACATACAGGAAAACGTAACCTGGGCGGAGAATACGGTGGATGCGTTGCTCGCCAGATAAGGTCGGAACGTACAATGCCAAACAAGACCGCGCTGCGCTACCTGACAATCCTGCTCGTTTTCTTGTTCGGCGGGTGTGGCTGCCCAGTAACGCCTGTCCCGACCGCGACGCAAACGCCTGCTCCCATCGCCGGTCTCTGGACTGCACAGGTCGAATTCGGAGCCATCCGCTTCGTTATGAACGCGCCAGGTACCGGCATCAGCCGTATTGAGTATGACTTCTCAGGGCAAGGGATGGGCGGCACGGGCTGGAATTGTGGCTCTCAATATGTCTACGGAGTCTTCGCTTTCGTTCCCGGAGGAGACGATTGGCCGATACAGCAGGGCTCCTTTTCCATCTCAACGACACCACCGCCGGGGAGCCCTTTGAAGTCCATCCTTCTCCAGGGAATCGCAGATGCGTCGGGCTCCTATGCGACCGGCACGTTCCGAGCCGTCACCAAGTTCGAGGAACCTTGTTGGGTGGCCTGGAGTGCCACGCCCGTTCAATAGTCGCCAGTCTATTCCTGGACCTTGATTTTGCGCAAAACTCGGGGGGAGGTAGCAAACCCCGAGTTTACTCGATCCCTAAAAATCGAGACAGAAGAGTCAGAGTAGGTCTTTCGCGGATGGCCGAAATGGTCGAACAGGCGCTCGGTACAGACGCAATCCAGGCTCTCGGCGACGACCCGGATCACATCGTTCACCTCGGGACCGTACGTGACTTTCAAGATTGACGGACGCACAGGACCCGCCGATGGCAAACTGATGATTGGGCTGGCTGCTCTTGTACCTTTGGCAGTAGGCATTGCCTTTGTCCTTGAACTGATCGTGTTCGCCGTTCTCCGATGGCAGCGACAGCGAAGGGCGACTATTCCCGGCGCGCTTTGGCTGAATTTGGGTGCATGGCTTGCTGCCCTAGCTTGCACTACTGCCCGCCTCTTATCACTGCCGCGTGTCAGAACCGATATGCACCTGATGCTAATCCCTCAACAGGCGAGATAGCTAACATTCTGCCAGTCTCGGACGATAGTAGTGCCGTAGCGCGCAGCTGCACGATCTGTTTCACGCTACCCGAACTGACGAAGCCACACAAGAAGTCATGCCAATTTTTTGTGCTTGACATCCGACCTCTTCCGATGTACCATATCAATGCCGAAGCGGTGGAGACTGGGAGTTCCGTTGCTTCTGCAGCACCGGAAGCTGTAGTTCGCCGCGAATGCTCCTTCCCTCCTGTCTCCTCGGACTGCTTCGTACAACCACATAGAAAAGAGTCTCGCATGAGTGCAGCATTCGGTGAGATTCGAGTCTTCACCCAGGAGCATGGGCCGGATGTCCGGCTCAGGGTCTTCGGTGACGAGTTCTATGCGCGCTATGAAACCTCCACTGGTTACACCAGCCTCTACGATTCAAAGTTGGGCCTCTATTGTTACGCTACCCTCAGCGACGGTCACCTTACATCGCTCGGCATCCCGATATCAGCACCGCCTCCCGCAGACCTACGGGAGCATCTCAAAGAATCCAAGGATGTACGCAACACGAGGTTTAACGACCAGTTTGGTAGCCTGCGGCCCTACCGGTCCATCGAACAGACCCAGACCGGTCCCGAGGTCTACGGCCCAAATGAAGGCTTGCTGGAAGGCCGCCAACTGAACAAAGGACCGGTGCGCGGCCTGACGATCCTGGTTGATTTTCAGGACGTGCAGACCGAAATCACGCGCGATGAAGTAGATGCCCTGCTCAACGGCGAGAAATGCAGCACCAACGGCAACTACTGCTCGGTGAAGGAATACTTCAGCCTGATGTCCAGTGGGGAATTGACCTACACCAACGTGGTCGTCGGCCCGGTCAAGCTCAGCCAGAACCGCCGCTACTATGTGGATCACTTGCTCGCGAAGGAGGCGCTTGATCTTGTAGGCGCATCAGGCCTGGATTTCGGACAGTTTGACTGGCAGGGAATCAACGTCATTGATGCCGTGAGCTTCATGTACGCCGGGGAGACCCTTTGGGAGGGCGACCTCTGGCCGCACAATTCCGTCGTGAGGTGGCGCTCTCCCGATGGCTTTCACGCCGGCATGTACCAGATCACCGGTCTGGGCCTCCACGCCAGCGATCTTGCTATCGGTACCTTCTGCCACGAGAGCGGGCACATGCTATGCCGCTTTCCCGATCTCTACGATTACGGCAAACGCGACGGCGACTTCGAGAGCAGCGCCGGGCTGGGTGTCTATTGCTTGATGAGCGCGGGTAATCACCTTGACGCAGGTCGTACGCCCGCGCCGATTTGCGCCTACCTGCGCTATCTTGCGGAGTGGTGCCCGAACCAGATACCTTTGAATACGCTCAGCGTCGGTCGAGCAGATCACGGCGCTTACAACACGGTTTTGATCTATAGGACGACTCGGACAAACGAGTTCTTTCTTCTGGAAAATCGCAACAGCTTCGGACTCGATGTGCACCTGCCGTCTCACGGGCTGGCCATCTATCATTGTGATACCGAGGGCTCCAACGAGCGACAAAGCGGCACCGCCGAGGAGCACTACCAGTGCAGTCTGCTGCAGGCTGATGGGCGGCGCGATCTTGAGCACAACGCCAATCAGGGGGATCCAAACGATTTCTTCGTGCTGGTTCAAGGAGAAGCACTGTCGGGCTCGACCAACCCCTCGACTAAGATGTGGGATGGCTCCGACTCAGGTCTCCGGATCGCCGACATTACCAGTGCCGGCCAGACGATCACCTTCAGCGTTACTTCCCAGGGAGGTCTCATGAACACGAATGGTCCCACAAGTGATGCAGACTCGGACGCGCTCAAGCGCGTGCAGGAGCAGGCGAGGCTCCTGCAGGCCAATCTAGACCTGTATAAGCTCACCGTACAGGCCGAACAGGAGAAGTTGAAAGCGGAGGTGGACAAGACCAGGCTGGAGGCGGATAAGCAGAAGGCAGAAATGGATAAGGTCAAGGCCCTCCTGCCATCGGGCACGACGAAGCCGCTCTCCGGCGAAACGAAGACCGATGAGAAGTTCGGCTATCTGGCCAAGCTGGCGGCACACCATGCGGTCAAGAATGCGGCGCAAACGATCGCGGATCAGATCCTCGGCGTTAAATATGCAAAGAGCGAGAACCCTGCTCGCATCATGCTGGTGGATACGTTGGATCTGTGCGGCGATGATTTCCAGGCGCTCCTGGTATCCCAGCAGATGGCGGCCTTGAAGACGGACATGACCGAACATGCCAGGAAAACTGACGAGTTGCTGCCGCAGACCGAACGGCAAGGCGGCCCGGAAGCGTTCACCCTCAGTGAGGTACTGCCGGTGCTCGCTCAGACACTGACCGGCGTACCCGGGATGATCAGCTGGGCAGCGGATATTGCCGCCTACTTCCAACCTGACGACACGTACAAGAGCGTGGATGTCACGGTTCCTCTGGTCGCGCTTCAGACTTGTACCTTAACCAAAGGAGAATACCATGAAGAAATTTTTAAAGGAATTCAGGGAGTGCTCCGAAATGCGCCGTAAGCTTAGCGCACAGGCGATGGAACTCAAGATCCGCATGGACTCGCTGACAAAGGTCATGAAAGAGGAGTCGCTTCTTGAATCCCCACCGAATCTCAAGCTGGCTGAGGCCGCATACGCCACATCGCAAAGCCTGATCCAAGCGTTTGATGATTTCAGCAAGCTGATGGTGGCTGTGCCCGAGGGGAAGAGCTACTCACCGCTGGCCCGCGTGGCGATGCGTGAGTATCTGAAGAAGGAGTTGCAT
>CAYLZG010000098.1:10466-16290 GCA_964387985.1 uncultured Anaerolineales bacterium
CAGCGGCGGTGAGTTGTCGCTCCGCAAGTTCCTGTGGTTCTTCCACGGCATCGTATTCCTGGGCGGCTGCGTCGTCACCTACGTCCTGGCGGATCTGTCGGGCAAGACGCTGGCTACGGGGACCGTAAGCAAGCTGTACCAGACTAAGTATCGCAGAGGACAAAGAGGGCGCGTCCAGTTTGAAGACCTTACCGCGTTGACGCAGCAGCCAACGAAGTAGGGCCCATGACGCTTACGGATGAGCAGTTCAAACAACTGCAGAAGGCCGTTGAAAGCGCCTTCCAGAGCATATTGCCCGGGAGAAAATGGTGCGCTTTCGACTCGACAGAAACCTTGATGCGCTCGTGACATGTAAGATCGGACGCACTAGCTTGCTGGTCGGGAACCCCGGCGCCGATGCCATAAATTGGAATCCGAATATCCAACGGGCGGATTTGGAGCTGATCGTCACGCAATTGGGCCAGTTGCGGCTGGCGGACGGAGGGATGCCTGTGTGGCGCTCATTGACAACGTTCTGCCTTATGCTAGGGGCTTTTGAGTCGAAGGGAAGCTATAAACACTACGACAGCCGTTGATGGAGTGATTTCATGAATGCCACAAATCCGTCTCAGTCGAGGGCCAAAACCTCCAGCGCGCCTCCTGCTCCGACAGTAGTATCGAAATCGGCGTCGACTCGTTCGCCTGTCGGGAATTCGATGACTAGGGAAACCTACGGGCTGGAGCAAGAGGAGCAGCTAATCAAAGAGCTAAGGACGATCATTAGAGAACAAGTCCCCGGGTATGAGCAGGATGGCAGCCGCACAAGCTGGCTGAGCGGGCTGCAATCAGCGAATTTTACGCGCTATCCAGGCAACGCTCTCACCGACCTCAACGAAATTCTCCACGAAGTTGCGGGGATCGGCCGCCTGGGCGATGGGCGCTGGCCCATATCGATCTTCATTGGGAACGTCAAGGAGGCTGTTAAGGGCTATCAGTGTGAACGTGATCTGGAAGCCCTGCACGACAGACTAGTAGGGTTGTTTGAGCAGCGTGAGGGTTTGAAACGCGGCATAACGAAGAACCCTTACGGGGTGGGGCCGAACAAGATCGAGGAGCAGAAGCAGACAGAAAGGCGATACAACGCCAAGGAGCCGCGGAGTTCGGTGACAATGCCCCTCTCAGAATATCGGAAGTTAGTTGACAAGAGCCAAAAACAGGCGATGATTCTTCGGCCGGTGCCTAGGGAGACAAAAGACAGACTTTCCAGGATAATTGACTTTCTCAAGACAGCCTTGAACGCCGCCGACGCTATTGAGCAGCGCATCGCAAACTACGAGCAGAGCAACCAGTACATCGAACCCCTCCTCAAGTTGGCGAACCTCTTGGAACACTATCGCGATCTCTGCCTCCTTTGTGAGCCAAAATGCCCCACGCAGGAGGTGCTCAAAACGATGCGATCCCGGGTAGAGCCGCTGACCCGAGGCGATGACGGAAAGTTCCTCCGGTGGATAGAGCTCTGGGCTTCGAGTGACCAAGTCTCGCAGATGGCTCTTGCTCACGACGCACGGTACGGAAAAGTCAAGAGAAATGCGACAACACTGCTAAGGGAATTAGAGAAACTGACTGAAAGCGATGATTCTCGCCGTCTCCACAAAAGTCTCGGCGATCTGGAGCATTCCTTTCGCGAAGAACTAGCTTCCTGGACGGAGGCACGGACAACCCTGCGCCAAGACATCGATGATCGCCTCGGTCAGTTGAAAACCGACATGGCAAAACACACAGGTGTCGAAGAATCTACACAATCTGATGAAAAGGAAGGCTGACATGTCAAACGAGCAACCCCCCAGTCCTGCGGAGATGCCGGCCTCGGCCGCTCCGGAGCAGGGGGAATCATCCCCCACTTTCGTCGACAGCCGGATGCTGCCCGATGCGGAGGTTCAGTGGTTAGATGGAGGCATGCCATTACTCAAGAGCTTCTTTGCCCAAGAGCCGAATGCGCATGAAGACATCCAGAGAATTCTCGACGAGTACCTGAAGGCCGCTCCGGGCGAAGATACTATCAATCAACTGGTCTCCTCAATGCAACGCTATGCGGGTGACGCCGAAGGAGACTTCCTGGTGACCATTCTGCGGCGAGGCATGGACGATCGGAAGGTGTTCGACTACTTCGTTGACAAACTGGAGGCGACCGACCGGTCATGGGCCCGTCTGATGCTCGCATTGTACGGCACAAGAGCCCGCGATGCCTGGCAGGTAGCTGGGGAATTGCCTGATGATTGGATGACGTTGGAGCAGCAGGTCACCTACAACGCGCACGCCCAAAAGTGGATGATCAAGATCAGGATCATGAAGTATAACGGCACCACCTTCTTCATAGAAGGGCGTCCCGGCTCGTACTTGACCCTGATTGGATTGTTGCTCGGTACGCTGCGGGATCTTGAGCCTGAAGCGATCAGAGACTCGTTTGACGAGACCCGGGTGACGGAGGTCACCTCTACCTGCGTTGATCTGCTTCGCATCGTCACCGAGCAGTCGCTGAGGCAGCAACTCGTCGATGCAATTCTGAAAGTCCCCAAAGTTGAAAAACTCCAGCTTCGCACGCGTTGGTTGGCCGGGATTCCGCAATCACAGCTCGCTCGCCATGCCGGCAATCCGGCGGATGATATCAAAGGAATCGTCGGACAGCTCGATGCGATGGAGCCGCTTACATCAGGAAAGCGTTCTGGCGAGCGAGCTCTGCTCGTTTTCATTGACAACGTGTTGGCAGATGCTTCTCTCGAATCTGACGTTGCAGATGAAATCAAGAGGATGCGTGGGGATTTCAAGGACAAGTACGGTTGGGGCGACGTAGAACAGCTTGCTGAGACGTGATGATTCGCTGCGCCGATTCCTACAGAGGTGTAACATGACACAGTTCATTGACATCCAACACAAGTTCGTCGCTACCTTGATGAGGATACCCGGGATGGATGACTATTCGTTCCGGAGCAGCCTGTTGCAGGGGCTGCCGCCAACGACGTTGCAGCGCTCCGCGGGAGTTGCGATGCTCGACCTGAACAACATCATCAGCGGACTGAACGGTCTTGGCCGGCTCGCGGACCAGGGCGGCACCCGCCCGCTGATTGTCGTCGTGGACAACGCGCTGGCTTATGTGCCGGCCGGGGGCGACGTTGCCCGCGAGCTCAACGAAGTCAAACGTCTCCTGGCAGAACACTACGGCGGGGATGCTCAGGCCCCGATTGCGGCGACAAGCCAGGACCTGAAAGAGTTGGAAGCGCTGGTCTTCGGCCGGTATCGCGATACGCGCCTGGCGTTTTCCTTTATCACGGCCGCAGAGCGGACTGCCAGGAGTGTCATGAGGCTGACTGTGCCGCGCATCTTCGATGGCGTTCAACAGGCCGGAGTAGGTTATGGCACGGGATGGCTGATCGCGCGGGGCGTTGTGATCACGAATCATCACGTAATTGACAACCGCGATATCCAAATGGGGGAATCTCACGCCTCCCCTGAGGACTTCAAGGCACAGGCCGAGGCTACGGAGGCGTGGCTCGACTACTACCAGGAAATCGGCGGGAATCCGCTCAAGTGCGCTGGCGCGCATCTGCTCGCCAGCAGTCTGGCACTGGATTATGCAGTGATCGAGCTAGTCGAGGCCGCCAAGGTGGCCGATCGTGCTCCCCTGCCGACTGTCGGCCAACAGTCGGCCCTCGTGCGCGGCAGCCGCATGAATATTGTCCAGCACGCGCGCGGCGGGCCGCTGCAATATGCCATCCGGAACAACTTCTTCGTGCGCCCCGGCGACACGCCGCAATTCATCCGCTATCAGACCGACACCGAGCCTGGTGCATCCGGCTCACCCGTCTGTGACGATACCTGGCATGTCGTGGGGTTGCACCATGCCAGCACCACAGTGCCGGTGGGCCAACTGTCCCAGACGGTGCCTCAGGAGGTCATTGACGGCAAGCCCGTGACCGTCACCCTTCTGAACGAAGCGATCGCGATCCATGCTATCCTGAATGACCTGCCAACGGACGTCAAGCAAAGGATTTTGGCCTCGTGACAGTATACCGCCTGATGATCGTGCGCGCTCAAGGCGGGCCGTGGTGCTTCAGTCTTTCGTCGGGAAAGAGTGCAACTGGGGAGGCCTCCATGCAACTGCTTAACGAAGACGGGCATCTTTGGTGAGACCTTCAGGATGCCCTAGCCAAATCGTCCCCTAATTTGACAGGCCTGCAGCAGATGGTGCGCTTCGATTTAAGCGAGAACCTCGACACGATTGGCGGCGGCGACAACCTCAATGCGGTGATTTTCCATCTGATTCAGTAGGCGGAAGCTCAAGGCCGCACCGATGAGCTCTTGGTGGCGACCCACAACCAAAATCCCGGCAACCCCGAGTTGGGGACCTCCGCTGAACGCTTCTGTGTGGCCGCCGCGCCGGCGGGTGGGTACCCGCCCGCCGGCTTCGAGCAGATTGTCATCAGGTCGGTGAAGTTCGCAAATGCCGAGCAGTGGCGCGAACAGATGGGCACAAGCGATGCTCGCAACAAACGGTAAGCACGGAGCTGCGACGGGCAGCCGTCGGCTTCTTGAAGGAGCGAGGGCTGTCGGAGCGTCGTAGCTGCGTACTAGCCGGGGTGAGCAGATCGGGACTACGCTATCAGGCGCATCCTCGCCGCCTACTCAGCCGGTGCCACGATCCCGCCCATAGCGGCAGCGGAGCAGATCTACCCGGCCACCGGCCAGGGCCCCTACTGGCGAGAAAGAAACAACCGTGGTACATTCGCTTCCGATCGGAGGTGAGGAATGCTCGAGACACTGCGCGAAGAAGTCTACCGGGCCAACATGGCGCTGGCGGCCAACCGCCTGGCGGCATGGTCCGGCGGCAATGTCAGCGGCCGGGATCCTGACACGGGCCTGATCGTCATCAAGCCAAGCGGCGTTCTGTTCGAGGAGCTGGCCCCGGATAACATGGCGGTGATCGATATCGATGGCAACATCGTGGAGGCGACTCTCGGTCCGTCCACGGACACCGCGTCGCACCTGTCTATCTACCGGCACCGGCCCGACATCAACGGGGTGGTCCACACCCACTCGGGCTACGCGACCGCGTTTGCGGCTGTTGGCAAGCCGATCCCGGCGTGCCTCACCGCGATTGCGGACGAGTTCGGCGCCGCGATCCCCTGCGGACCCTACGTCCGCATCGGCGATAAGGAAATCGGCGAGACCATCGTGCGTCACATCGGTGCGTCTACCGCGATCCTGATGCGGCAGCATGGCGTGTTCACCATCGGCGCCACGGTCAAGAAGGCGCTGAAGTCCGCGGTGATGGTGGAAGACGTGGCGCGCACGGTCTGGCTGGCCATGCAGATCGGCGAGGTGGAGGAGCTGCCCGCGGAAGAGATCGCGGCCAATTACGACCGCTACCAGCACCGCTACGGCACCTTCCTGGCGAGCAAGCTGTAGCCAGACCGCCCGGCGCTAGCCCTTGCTCTTGATGAACGTGCCCGCCTGCAGCTCCTCGAAGGCCGTCTGCAGCTCCTGCCGCGTGTTCATCACGATGGGACCGTACCAGGCCACCGGCTCGCGGATGGGCTTGCCCGAGATCAGCAGGAACCGCATGCCCTCGCCCTCAGCCCTGGCAGCCACCTGCTCGCCATCTTCGAAGAGCACCAGGTGGCGGTTGCCGATCAGCGGGTCGCGCGCCATGTCGAAGTAGTTCGCCCCCTCGAGCTCATAGCTGTAAGGGTCCTGCTGCTGGCAGAATGCACCCCGGCCGTCGATCACGTAGGCAAAGACGGTGTGACCAGCCGGGGTCAGGCGCGTGAAAGTGCCGCCCGGCGGAATG
>CAYLZG010000098.1:16300-16524 GCA_964387985.1 uncultured Anaerolineales bacterium
CGGGACCTTCGCGCGGGGTCAGCCGCGTGAAGGTCCCGCCGGGTGGGATGGTGACATCAAGATACGCGGGATCGGTGACGATGTCCTGCACCGGGCCCCGGACGCCGTCCACCTCGCCGCAGATGACCTTGACCTTGTTCCCCCCTGCGTCGGTCACCTCGGGAATCTCCGCAGCCGTGATGCCCTGGTAGCGCGGGTCCATCATCTTGTGCGAGGCCGGCAGG
>CAYLZG010000099.1:0-10866 GCA_964387985.1 uncultured Anaerolineales bacterium
CAAAGGTTCGCGCTCGGCTGACCAGCTGTTGAGGATCGTCAAGGCAGCGCAGATATTGGGCGGTGCATCCGCACCCTGGACCGGGGTTGGCGCCAAAAGGACGCTGACCAGCGGATAGCGGGCTGCCAGCGTACGCAGGATGTCGCGCAAGGCTGCTGCATTGGCAGAGGTGACGATGCCCAATCGCCTGGGTCGCGCCGGAATGGGGCGCTTTCGGGCGTCATCGAACAGCCCCTCTGCCGTGAGCCGGCCCCGCAGCTGTTCGAACTCTTGCCATAGCCGCCCGGCGCCCGCGGCCTCGAGGTGATCGATGTAGAACTGGTAGACGCCCTGGCCTTCATACACCGACACATAACCGTGCGCCATGACCGCGTCGCCGTCGCGCGGCAGGACCATCCTGGTAGCTGCAGTGCGCCAGATCACGGACCGGATCGATGCGTCGCCGTCCTTCAGTGTCAGATAGCAGTGTCCTGAGGTCGCCAGTTTGAAGTTCGACACCTCGCCGCTGATCCAAACATCGGACAGCAGCTCGTCAGTGGTGAAGAGCGACTTAATGTAGGCCGTGATCTGCGAGACGGATAGAACTTTTGTTCTTGTCATAGTAATCTGCTCAAGAGAAAGACAGCAGGACAGTGCTGAATCTCATGCCAGGTTGTTCCTCTCTTTGAGGGCGTTCTGCACATCGCGCGCCATGCGCTGCATCCAATCCCACAGGCTCTGAGGAGGCGGCGCCAGGCCTTCGGGATCCACGAACAGACTGGCTGGCGCCCCTGGTGGCGCCAGCAGGTTGAGGGCCCTGGGTACGACTTCGATGATGACCGGGGTTTCGCCCACGCAATCACCGTCCACGTGGACAGGCAGACGCCGTGCAGTGCGGATCTCGACGCGGCGGGCACGGTAGATGTCTACCTCAGGATCATCGATATGCCGGGCGACCAACACCTTCATGCCATGCACGAACGTTCGGAATGCGCCATTGCCTCGGAATCCATACACATCGAGCCAACCATCGTCGATCTTCGCATGCTGTGCCAGGCGCCAGCTCAGCCCGTAGATCTGGATGTTGCTGGCAACCAACATGACCATGCGGTGCCGGCCACCTGCGCCGCCCGGTCTAGCAGTGCGCTGAGCAACAGTCGCCGGGTGGCCATCGATGCGCACCCGAGCGGCAGTTCCACGCCAATCACTCAGCGTCATAAAGGTGGTGACGAGGAAGGCGAGGGGGTTGCCCAGTCGCCGCTTAATCTCTTTGTCTGCTGCGACATTCCGGTTCACAGCCGCATCGAAACCTACGCCGCCCCAACAGAGGAAATGATGCACCGGGCCTCGACCTCCGCCCAAAGTCATGCGTCCGACATCTACGCGGCGGATTTGACCTTCCAGTAGCTGCCGTGCGGACTCGACGATCGGCCTGGGGTTGATGCTGCCGGGGACCGGCAGGTTGAGCTGGCGCGCAAAGACATTGCCCGAGCCGCCGGGCAGCACCGCCAATGCGGTATCTGAGCCAACCAACCCGTCAACTACTTCGGCAATGGTTCCGTCTCCGCCGACGAGGAAGACCAGGTCGACTCCATCGGCTGCCGCCCGGCGGGCAAAGGTTGTGGCGTCAGTGGGCCCCAATGTCGTGTCCACCGACGAGACCTCAATCCCTCGCTCCTTCAGCAGTTCTACGACCTGCAGGATATCATCCATGGGGGCGTGCTGGCCTGCTTCAGGATTGGCGATGATGGTCGCCTTCATGCCATTGCCTCAACCGTGGTCTGGCGGATTCCTCACCTGTCGTGCCGACTGCCCAATGGAAGGGCAGACGCACCGGCAAGGACCTGATCCGCGGCGGTGTAGGGGTCGATCTCCCGTCGAGCAATCGCCGCAGCAAGTTGTGTAACG
Source organism: uncultured Anaerolineales bacterium (assembly GCA_964387985.1). Lineage (GTDB taxonomy): Bacteria > Chloroflexota > Anaerolineae > CG2-30-64-16 > CG2-30-64-16 > JALOOB01. Next base: position 1,888 of record CAYLZG010000099.1, read on the forward strand.
AGGGTGGCGGCATTTGTGCCGTTCGCGTGGCTTGCCAACAGAGTGGCCATCAGTCGGTCAGACAGGATCGCTCTGAGCGCAGTCGTTGCCCGTGCGACTTCCCGGCGGGTGAGTTGGCCTGTCTCGCGGAGGTAACCGGCATGGCGCTCGATCCAGTCTCGCAGCACATCTACGCCTTCGCCGCGAACGGCGACTGTCTTCGTAATCGGCGGCAGCCATGAGCCATCTTCTTGTGCGCCAGGTTCGGGATGTGCACTAGGATGGCCGGGCCGGCTTCCACCGGCAGGTTCCCGGTGATGACCTGTCGCCTGGCCGAAGGACTGTGCTGCTTGCGGCGCCGCCAGTCCCTGCATCATTTGGAGCGCCATGGCGGTGTGGTCAGCCCCGTCGCGATCAGCCTTGTTAACGGCAAACAGGTCGGCGACCTCCAGGATGCCCGCTTTGATGGCCTGCACCTCGTCTCCCAACCCCGGTGCTTCGACGACGATGGTTGTGTGCGCAGCACTGGCGATGTCGATCTCTGCCTGCCCAACCCCGACCGTCTCGATCAGGATTCGATCGAAGCCGCCTGCGTCAAGGATGGTCAGTACGTCTGAGGTGGCACGTGCAAGGCCGCCGAGGCTGCCGCGCGTCGCCATGCTGCGGATGAAGATGCCCGGATCGCCTGCGAGGTCGCGCATGCGAACTCGGTCGCCCAGGAGCGCGCCACCAGAAAAAGGGCTGGTCGGATCGACTGCCACGACGCCCACCGTCTTTCCCTGCGTCCGGTACGCGCGTGCTAATGCATTGACCAGCGTCGACTTACCCGTGCCTGGCGCGCCGGTGATCCCGATCAGGTGAGCGCGGCCTGTGTGTGGATACAGTGCGGCAAGCAGCTGCTGTGCGCCAGCAGCTTCATCTTCGACACGTGAGATAGCCTTTGCAAGCGCACGACGGTTGCCCGCAAGAAGCGGTTCGACCAGGTCCAGCACCATGCAGGAAGCCCTTACTGCCCCGCGGGGACGGTCCCCAGCTCTTTGGCCTGCGTCGCACGCCGGATAAAGTCGATGATATCGTGGGTGCTGGTCCCAGGACCGAAGACGCCCCGCACCCCCAGTTGTTTGAGTGGCTCGACATCCTCATCCGGGATGATGCCGCCTAAGAGGACAATGACGTCGTCCATCTCCTGTGCGCGCAGCAACTCGATAATGCGCGGGCAAAGGGCCATATGTGCGCCCGACAGGATGGACAGCCCCACGATATCCACATCTTCTTGCAGGGCGGCTTCGGCGATCATCTCAGGAGTCTGGCGGATGCCGGTGTATATCACTTCCATGCCGGCGTCGCGCAATGCGCGCGCAACCACCTTGGCGCCACGGTCGTGCCCGTCCAGTCCGGGCTTGGCCACCAACACACGAATCTTCCGTTCAGTCATATATCTCGTCCTCCGCTGCTATTGTACTGCCACACAGGCTTCTTGTCACTCTAGAAGAACACGGGTTCCTGGTACTCGCCAAATACCTGGCGGAAGACACCGGTGATCTCACCCAGCGTGGCATACGCATTGACCGCGTCCAGGATGGGATACATCAGGTTTTCCTTGCCCCGCGCCGCATCCTGCAGCCGGCGGAGTGCTGCCTGCACCTCTCCGTTGTCACGGCCGGATCGGACCTGATTGAGGCGCGCGATCTGCCGCTCGTATCCTTGCGGATCCATTTGGAGGATCGGAATCGATAGCGGTTCCTCGGCCACGAAGTCATTGACGCCAACGATGGTGCGCTGGCCCCGATCCACCTCCTGCTGGAATCGGAATGCTGATTCTGCGATCTCGCGCTGCATGAAGCCGGTTTCCAGCGCAGGGATGACCCCGCCCAGGGCTTTGATCCGCCTGAAATAGGATTGCGCCTCGGCCTCCATGCGATCTGTGAGTGACTCGACGAAGAAGGAACCGCCCAACGGATCAATGGTATCTGCCGTGCCGCTCTCTTCGGCGATCACCTGCTGTGTGCGCAGGGCGATCGTCACTGCCTTTTGCGAGGGCAGGGCCAATGCTTCGTCCATGCTGTTCGTGTGGAGACTTTGTGTGCCGCCCAGCACGGCGGCCAGCGCCTGCAGCGTCACGCGCACGATATTGACCTCCGGCTGCTGCGCGGCCAGGCTTACACCGGATGTCTGTGCATGGGTGCGTAGTATCCAGGAGCGAGGATCTTTGGCGTCGTATTTTTCGCGCATCGCTTGCGCCCAGATGCGTCGGGCTGCCCGAAACTTGGCTATTTCCTCGAAGAATTCGCTATGTGCGTTGAAGAAGAAGGACAGGCGGGGCGCAAAATCATCGATGTTCAGCCCCCGCTCCAGGGCGGCCTCGACATAGGTGAATCCGTCGGCGAGTGTGAATGCCAGCTCCTGGGCGGCGGTGGATCCGGCCTCCCGTATGTGATAGCCGGAAATGCTGATGGTATTCCACTTCGGCATCTCCTTGGCGCCAAACTCGATCGTGTCCACGACGAGCCGCATGGAGGGCGCAGGCGGGAAGAGGAACTCCTTTTGAGCGATGTACTCCTTGAGGATGTCGTTTTGCGTTGTTCCACCCAGCGCGGATCGGGGTATCCCACGCTTCTCTGCGGCCGCAATGTACATGGCCCAGATGATCGCGGCCGGACTATTGATGGTCATGGACGTGGTCACCCGATCCAGCGGAAGGCCAGATAGGAGGATTTCCATGTCAGCCAGGGAGGAGATGGCGACGCCGCACTTGCCGAACTCGCCTATGGCCTCTGGCGCATCCGTGTCATAGCCGTAGAGGGTCGGCATGTCGAACGCGATGGACAGACCGGTCTGGCCCTGCTCCAGCAGGTAGTGAAAACGGGAATTGGTCTCCTCAGCAGAGCCAAACCCCGCGAACATGCGCATGGTCCACAGCTTGCCTCGATATCCCGTGGGATGCACCCCGCGTGTGAACGGATAGCGCCCTGGCAGCCCAAGATCGCGAGCGTAGTCCAGATCCGCAACATTCGCGGGCGTGTAGAGGCGGTCAACCGGCGCACCCGACATCGTCGTGAAGGGGCTCTTGCGTTCGGGAATGCGCGCCTGGGCATGGCGGACGTCTGTTTCTTCCCATTGCTCCACCGATTCACGGATCTGTCGGATCGCGGGCTGGTCCCCCAAGGACGCGCCCCGCGAGCGACCGGCTCTCAATTCCCTATCGTCCATTTTGCGCCTCCGTCTCTAGTTGCGCCACTCTCCGGTTACCGCCGCATCCAGACACTGTTCGACATCTCCGAAGCGCATCTTGACGCCGCTGTGCATGGGTGCATAACAAGCCATCTTGCCTGCATTGGTGGCCATGGTCCGGACATCCAGCATCCGCATCGGCGCAACAACCGCACAGGTGTCGGCAACGACCTCTCCACCCGCGGCTTCGATGATCTGCACATAGCCCAGTTCTGCCGCGCGCTCCCGGGTAATCTGACCGGTGGTGACCCAAAGCCGGGTCTTCAGATGCTTGCCCCTAAGAACCTCAGCCACCTGTTGGATTTCGCTCAGGCTGGCGTGTGGACAGCCGATGGTGACCAGGTCGATCTTGCGCAGATCCGGGTCGGCATCCATGACGCGGTACGCGTCTTCCAGGCTGTCAATCACGAGGCGCTTCGCACCGGGCCGTATCAGCTCTGGGCCGGCATCGCGTGCCTCAGGCGTGTAGTCCGCGATGTGATAGACCGCGACCGCGCCATAGGCCGCCAGGCCTGCGCCTAATGTCTTCAGCCGGTCGCCTGCAGGCCCTCCCAGGGTCATATCCCCCGGCAGCGGCGGCAGCGATTCGGCAAGGTCGGCAAACCACGGCACGCCGCTGCCCACCGCCTTGCCGACCGTGTAGCTGAGTGCGCCGAAATCTGCCACGGATTTCAGCGGCGTCCGCACTTCGACCAGCCAGTTCGCGCCCCGGTTTTCATCGAGGTGATATCCGTAGCGCGCGGTGCGTCCGACGATGCCTGCCGCAACGGCACTTGGGCCACCCTCGCGATTGCTGCGCGCGCCGATCACCGAGTTGGCGAACGCCACCGCGCTCGATTCCGCCCACGCAAGCGCGTCGCCTCGTTGCGGTTTAAAGCCGGGGAAAAGATACGGTGTGCAGCTCATCGTTGGCGTCACGCCCATAGCCTCAAATGCGTCGATCACACTGAGCTGCGGCGTGGCAAAGCCGGGTTGAATGCCCCAACTCTGCCATTTGCCGCGCTCCATGCCCATGGGGTTGAGGGTCACCGGCACCCGTACACGCGCGCCCTCAGCTGCCCAGCGGGACAAGAACTCCACCCCAGCATCGCCCAGGTTCTTGTAGGAAACGCCCGCGATCTGGACGTGTTTGACCGGGATGAGATCGGCAGCGCCATAGATGCGTGCCAGGGCCACCACGATCTCCATTGCCCGTCTGACGCCCGGCCCTTCAACGCCGGCCAACAGGTCCTGCTCTTCGTCGGTCAAAATGAGGTCGTTCATGCCAACCATTCTAGCACGGCTGGCAGGCATGTAAAGGAAGCCAGCTTTCAAGCAAGAGGGCAGATCCGCACCGGCCAGCGAGCACGGGTGGGCATCTTACCGGTTTTTTGACAGGATATGCACGAAATGGCTATAATTATGTAATTCTACTTTGTACGAGGGCCGAAATGGCACGCAAAAAGTCGTCACGGCGCGACTGGCGCATGACTCTGTTTCTTATTGTTTCAGTTCTGATCGTGCTTTCAATGGTATTGGGCTCGGTTATCGTCGCTTTCCAAAATTAGGCGATGTTCTCCGGCGAGGCCAAAGTCAAAGCGGCTGCCAGCGCGCGCAGCGGAGTTCCGCTGGCTCTGGCGGCCGTTGTCATGTTCAGCACCAGCGCAATCTTCATCTTATGGGCTGCGCCGCTGAGCCCTTATGAGATTACGGTTGGCAGGCTGACCATTGCGGCGCTGCTCGTCGTCCTGCTCGGGCGGCTCAACGGGCAGCCCTTGCTGCCTGTCCGAGCAGATCTTCCTCGCTTTGCGGGAATTGGCTTCATCACAGCGTTGCACTTCGTCACCTACATCGCGTCGCTGAATTTCACTACGATCGCACATGCGCTGGCAATCACCAATACCTCCCCGGTGTTTGTCACGCTCTTTTCTTCCTGGCTCCTTCACGAGCCGATCCCCCGCCGCAAGTGGCTTGGCGTGCTGGTCACCATCTTGGGCATCGGGGTTCTGGCTGGGTTCGAGCCGCGTTGGAGCGCCCGGATGTTGGTCGGCGATGCGCTGGCGTTGATGGCCGGGATTACCTATGCGTTGTATTCGGTGGCCGGCCGCTCACAACGCGAACGGTACGGCCTGTTCACTTACACCGGCACGGTGTATGGGATGGCCGCGGTCTGGGCTCTGCCTGCAGCCCTGCTCAACATCACGCCTGCAGGCTACAATGCAGCGTCTTTGCTCGCATTGCTGGCGGCCGGAGTTGTGCCGCTTGGAATGGGCCACACGCTCTATAACGCTGCACTGCGCCGCATGCATGCCACCACGGCCAACCTGATTGTCACTCAGGAGGTGTCAGGCGGCATCTTGCTGGGCGCGATCTTCATGAGTCAAATACCGGCCGCCAGTGAAGTGATCGGAGCATTGATCGCACTCCTGGGTATTGCCCTGGTGCTGATTTAGAGGATGATCGTCCGTGGGGAAACCAGTTGATTGCCCTTACTTCTTCGGGGATTACCACCGTGGCCGGGATATCGAGAAGTGCCGGCTGATCGAACGCAATCGGGAGAACCGCCGGCCGTGGCGCCGGGCGCTTTGTGATACGTGTCCGGTGCCCGGCATTTTACGCAATACCACTTGCAGGCATCTCGCGTTGGAAGCTTCGGTGGAGCGCAGGCTTCTGCTGTTGGATCGCGTCCAGGTCTATGCCATCTGCACCGAGCATGTGGTCGAGCTCGACGATCCCAGGCACTGTCCTCAGTGTGAGGTCACGGAGGGCGCGTAAGAAAAGGAAGAAGGAAAAAGGAAAAGGGAAAAGGGAGATGGGCGGTTGTTCGGGGCTCATTGCTTGCCCAGCGCTCGTAGCGCGTCGCCCAGGCTCTTCCGGCCAAGTCCGACCCGGAAATGACCGGGCATGTCGAACATCTCTCCGGGCGCGACCATCGCGCCGCGTGTCTCGAGACATTGCTGCGCGTATTCGAGCGTAGTGACCGGCAGCCTCAGCCGGGGAAACGCAACAGGGCCTGCCATCGGAGATAGCCACTCGAATGCCTCTGGCTGCGCGCCAAAGAAGTCCCTGGCGAGAGCAAGATTGTGCCGGACGATCTCGACGTTGCGATTCACGATGGTTTCCCGCGCGCGCAGTGCAATAACCCCCAGGACTTCGCTCGGTGCGCTGCTGCAGATCGTCGTGTAGTCTTTGATGCGACCGGCCTTTGCCAGCAGGTCGCGATCCTGCGACGCCAGCCAGCCGGTGCGCAGTCCCGGCAGTCCGAATGACTTGGACAGGCCAGAAAGCGTGATGGCGCGTTCATAGCAGTCGCATGCCGGGGGAAGTCTGGCACCGTCGTCATACTCGAGCTCGCGGTACATCTCGTCCGAAAAGAGCACTGTACCCGCTCTACGCACGGCGTCGATGATGGCAGCCCATTCGGGGTGGGAGGGCTGGTAGCCGGTTGGGTTGTGAGGAAAGTTGACCACAACCATCCTGGTTCTCGGGGTGATGAGGCGAGAGAGGATTTCGACGTCCAGCTTCCAGGCCCCATTGTGCACCGCAAGCGGCCACCGCACCACCTGACAGCCAATCGCTGCAGCAACCTCGGCAAGCGACTGGTACGCCGGCCATGTGACGATCACTTCATCCCCAGGGTCCAGCAGCCCGTTCATCGAGATGAAGATTGCCTCTTCGGGTACAGCCACAAGCACGCGCTCGGACGGAATCTCCCGGTAGAGCAGGGCGATCTCACTTCGCAGGAGAGGGTGGCCTTCTGACTCGGTGTAACCGAGCCACAAGTGCTCCCAGATTTCGCGGGTCTCAGCATCTGCCAGTGCCAGCAAATCAGGAAGCGCAAGGCTTTCGCAGTCCGACGCGCTGAGGAGATGCCGGACTTTGAACTCATACTCGGCGAAGTAACGTTCCAGCTTGAAGGGAGGTAGTCTCATGGCATCTCTCGAAGAAGGAAGCTCCACGCCCGGAAGCGTGGCAGGGGTTATTGTATCGCAGCAATTCTCGCGTACCAGGCGATCGTTACATGTGCCGGGCGCTTCAACGATCCGAAGGATCGCAGTGCCCGGCACATATCTGGTGTTCTGTCAGGGAGCCAGCAACCCGTCGATCACCTGGCTGAACTGGTCGAAGGGCAGTGCGCCCGAGAGAGGCTTCGGGTCGCCTGCCGGCTGCCCACCGTCCATCTTGTACAGGAAGAACGCAGGCGTGCCGCGCACGCCTACTGCCGCCCCGTCTTTTAGGTCCTTATCGATGACGGCCTGCGTCTTTGCATCGCTCAGGCAGGCGTCGTACTTGCTGCCGTCGGCTCCGATGGCCACCGCTTGCTTACGGAATTGATCAGCGGCATCTTGCGCGCTCGACCACGTGGCTTGATTGGCAAACAGCCAATCATGCATCTCCCAAAAGAGCTTCGGATCCTGCTCGCCCGCACAGATGGCTGCCTTTGCGGCGCCGGCTGCATTGGCATGAAAGTCGAGCGGGAAGTGCCGGAAAACCTGAACTACCTTGCCAGTCTTCATGTACGCTTCATACAGAAGCGGCTCCGTCTGCTCTGCATGACGGGCACAGTACGGTCACTGGAAGTCCGAGTAATCCACCAGCTTGACGGCCGCGTTCGGGTCGCCGCGATAGAAATTGCCCTCGGCATCCCGCCCCATGGGCAGATTCGACAGATCGGCCTTCGATATCGACGGCGCCGGTGTGGGCGTCGGCGTAGGCGGTGCCGAGATCTCTTCTATGGCTTGTTCGAACTGGTCCAGCGGCAGCGCGCCAGGATAGCCCTTGGCGTTCTCGAACACACCCTGCGCATCGAGCTTGATGATCAGGTAAGACGGTGCGCTCGGCACGCCGACGTCGCTCTGGGCAAAGGACAGCGCCCGGTCGACCTGGTTTTTGACTTCATCACTTGCCAGGCACTCACTGAAGGCCGCTTCATTGAGCCCCAGGCCCTTCGCGAAGCCCTGCATGGCCGCATCGTCGCCTTCGGTCCATTCGGCCTGCTGGGTGTACAGCTGCTCGCGGAACTCCCAGAACTTGTCCTGCTGGCCGGCGCACATCGCAGCTGCAGCCGCACGGGGAGCCGTCAACGGGAACAGTTGGACCGAGTAACGCAGCTGCCCCTTGTCGATATAGTTCGACTTCAGCGTGGGTTCGGACGATTTCAGGTGCTCGGCTGAATCCGCGCTCTTGCAGTCTTCGAAAGCCAACACGATGACGGGTGCAGTGGCATCGCCGAGGTAATAGCCGCCGCCGTAGTCGCGACCGGCGCGCTGCGGATCGGGCTGCCAGAACTCGGCGCCTGCAGGCAGCGGGGTCGGGGTGGGCGGAGGCTTCTGCCCTGCCTTAGCTTTTTCGATCTTGTCCTTGAACTCATCGAAGCCAACCGCGCCGCTGATGAACCACTCGTTCACGAAGAAAGCCGGTGTTCCCTGGACCCCCATCACCATCGCGTCCTGCATATCCTTTTGAATTCGTGCGGTCGACGCGGGATCCTGGATGCACTTGTCGTAATCGGCTTCTGCGACCCCGATGGCCAGGGCTTGTTTCTTGAACTGATCTGCTCCGTCGGTCGCATCCGACCAGGTGGCCTGGTTTTCAAAGATCCAGTCGTGCAGCTCCCAGAACAACTGGGGATCCTGCTGGCCGGCACAGTAGGTCGCCAGTGAGGCAGGCATGGCGTTCGGATGAAAATCGAGCGGAAAGTGCCGGTAGATATGTAGGACCTGGCCTGTGACTACGTACGCTTCATCCAGAAGCGGTCCCGTCTGTATGACATGACGGGCACAGTACGGT
>CAYLZG010000099.1:10876-16398 GCA_964387985.1 uncultured Anaerolineales bacterium
GGAAGTCCGACCATTCCACCAGTTTCACCGGGGCGTTTGGATCGCCCCGATAGAAGTTGCCTGCTCCGTCGACGCCCGTGGGGACATCTTTCATGGCGGCGGCCGGTGGTGCAGCAGCAGATGTGGCATCTAGTTGCTGCACGGCCTGTTCGGTCGGTGGCGGTGTGCCGGCCTGGGGCGCGGGCGTGGGCACCGGCGCCGAAATGCCCACGCATCCGGCGACGGCCAGCGTCACTGCCAGGAGCACCACCCAGACCGGGGTGCGCCCAAGGCTGAATTGGCGTTTTCTCATTGAGTCCTTCCTTCAATAGATCGAGCCGCAGTGCGGGGCTGGCTGGCTGCCGGGCTGCGACGGTCAGTACACGAATTCTCGAATGTCGTAGCGCGATATCTGCGCGCCGCGGGACGAGGCGCCGCCGCTCCGCAACTGTTTTGCGGGATCGGGGCCGCCGGTCCGCAGGCCCGCCCGCAGTGCCGCTTCTTGGCCGGCTACCTGGTCGGGCGACAGTGGCAGAATGCCCGCACTTGCCGCCAATCCGGCATACGCCGAGCCTGGTTGCTCGAAGAACGGCGAGAAGTAGATGATATCTCCTTCGCCTAGCGGCATTGCATTGAGCGCAGCGACGGTGTTGGCAACATGGCTCTCGGCGTACTGCTGGCCGCCGGCGCCAGTCATGATGATGACACTGACTGCCACGTTGCCTGCCTTGAGCGTCCGTACTGCATCGACGACATCGTTTGCAGTCCCTGGCTTGGCCAGAAACCGGAGCAGGGCGTCGTCTCCGCTTTCCATGCCGATGTATATCCGGCGCAAGCCCCGGCTTCCCAGCTCCGCCCATTCGGCAGCTGTCTTGCGGCCCACATCAAACGCATCGATGAAGGAGAAGATACCTCCAGGGCGGCGCACCCCGGCTCCATCGATTTGATCCAGCCATGCGCGTATGCGCGGCATGGGCGCGACCAGCGCGTTCGCATCGGCCAGGAAGAGCGATTTTCGCAGCCCGAGGGCTGCTCCGAAAAATGCCTGCACCTCCTCGATGTGCGCTCGCAGCTCTGCCGGGCTTTTGATCCGAAACGGGCGGTCCCGGTAGAAGTCACAGAACGTGCAGCGATTATAAGAGCAGCCTTCGGTCGCCTGGATCACCAACGCCAGGTATTGATCGGGCGGCAGAATGCTGACGGGACGATAGATGCGGCTGAACCATGCAACATCCGCGGCCAGGCGTTCCGCAGTCCATCCGCGCAACACCTCGACCCGGGTATCGCCAAGGGTGTCTGCGACCTCCTGGGCAAAGGTATGGACCCGCGCCGCAAAGGCACCGCTCTCCTCGGCCGAGAGCCACTGCCGCCTGCGGCCGTCCGGGCCAGCCCATTTGCGCAGCACGCGACCATCGAGCGCCCGACGGTAGTTGCAGCCATCTTCGAACGCGCCGATCAGCCTTCCCGCCAGGTCGAACGAGTAACTCGGCTGTTCGTTGCCGACGAGGATGTTGATGGCCACCGGTCGCACGCGCACCGCAACCGGCCCGGCGCCTGGTAAGGTACACTCAAGTATCTCTGTCGCCATCACCCGACCGAACGATAAACAAGTCAAATCATTATAATCCAGCGCAGGCCAGCACGCTAACAGCGAGAGATCGCGTTGGCGGGCGATGCTTTTCGCAATCGGCCCGGCCCTCATGGTATAATATGGGCTTGTTGGAGTATCGTTAGCCATGTCTCTCTTAGTCGCAACCGGCCTGGCCAAGTCCTTCGGTGCGCTGGATGTTTTCAGAGGCATCGATCTGCGCATCGAGGCGGGCGACCGGATCGGCTTCGTTGGCGCAAACGGGGCAGGCAAGACAACTGTCCTGCGCATTCTCGCTGGTGTAGAGGAGCAGACCAGCGGAGATGTCGCGCGCAAGCGAGGCCTGATGGTGGGTTTCCTGCCCCAGGATCCGCCGCCCGCGCGGGATCTTACTCTCCATGCCGCCATGCTCGAGGTCTTTGGCCCTGTGCTGGAGCAGGCCGCTGCGTTGCGAGAGATGGAACATCGTCTTGCTGATGCGGCGGCTGCTGCGGCGGCCGAGGCTGCCGGGGATGACTATGAGGCGCTGCTCGAAGAGTATGGGCATGCCCAGGCCCAGTTCGAGGTGGTCGGTGGCTATGACTATGAGACGCGCATTCGCCAGGTGTTGGGTGGCCTCGGATTCAACGAGGATGAGCACGACAAACCCCTCGCGCATCTCAGCGGCGGCGAGCGCACGCGCGCACTTCTGGCCCAGCTTTTGCTGCAGGAGCCGGATTTGCTCCTGCTGGATGAACCGACCAATCATCTGGACCTTGAGGCTGTTGAATGGCTGGAAGAGGTCCTGCTGCGCTGGAAGGGTGGGCTGGTTGTCGTCGCACACGATCGCTATTTTCTCGACAAGGTTGCGAACCGCATCTGGGATATGAACTTCGGCCGTCTTGAGGCTTACCGGGGCAATTATTCGGCTTTCCGCCTCCAAAGGGAGATGCGCCTCGATCGCCAACGGCAGGAGTGGGAGTCGCAACAGGAGTTTGTCGAGAAGACAGAGGAGTTCATCCGTCGCAACCTGGCTGGCCAACGGACCAAGGAAGCCCAGGGACGGCGCACGCGGCTGGAACGGTTTCTGCGCGACGAGGCCATCGAACGGCCCCAGGATCAACAGCAGATCCGCTTGGGTCTGACGACACAAATCCGATCAGGCGACCTGGTGTTAGCCACCAAGGATCTGTCGGTCGGCTACGACCGGCCGCTGTTCTACGCGGAGGATGCTGAGATTCGCCGGGGCGATCGCGTGGCCCTGATCGGTCCAAATGGTGCGGGCAAGACGACGCTGCTGAAGACGATCCTGGGCGACCTGCCGCCGCTGCAGGGTCGGGTGCGCATCGGCGCCAGCGTGGAGCCGGGCTACCTTGCCCAGGCGCAGGCCGGGCTGGACCCCGATGAAACCGTGCTGGACGCCATCCTGGATGTGCGTAACCTGCCCCTGGCACAGGCGCGCAACTTCCTGGGCCAGTTTCTCTTTCGCGGGGATGACGTCTTCCGCACGATCGGCACGCTGAGCGGCGGGCAGCGCAGCCGGGTGGCGCTTGCGCGGCTCACGCTGAAGGGCGCAAATTTCCTCCTGTTGGATGAGCCGACGAACCATCTCGACCTGGAGACGCAGGAGATCCTGGAGCAGGTGCTCAAGCAGTTTCCTGGCACCGTGCTGCTGGTGACCCACGATCGGTGGCTGGTGCAGGCGCTCGCCACGCAGGTCTGGCGGGTCGATGGCGATGAGCTGCGCGCCTACAAGGGCAATTATGAGGAGTATCTGAAGCTGCGCGGCCTGGAGATGGAGGGCGCAGGAAAGCCTAACGGCGATGACCTGGAACGCCAGGTGCAACTCGAAGCGGATCGTGAGCGTGCCAGGGAGGAGCGCCGGCAGCGCAAGGCTGCAGAACGGCGGGCTGAGGCTGCCGCGGCTATGGAAGGTCAGATCCACAGCTTGGAGGCGCGGCTGGCAGGACTGAGCACGCAGCTGGAAGCCGCGAGCCTCGCAGGCGATGTGGCCAGAGTTCAGCGTTTGGGCATCGAGTATCAGCAAACCGATGCGGAGCTGCACCGGATCATGGCCGAGTGGGCGGAGCTGGCATGAAAGCGCGGATCCACAGGTTGGGACAGCATCCCCCGAGGGTGGCTCCGCTCGTCATCGGCATTACCGGGAGCATCGGCTGCGGCAAGAGCCACGTGCGGGAGACGCTGGCCGAATTGGGCGCGGATGGCATCGACGCAGATGTCGTCGCTCATCATGTCATGGCTCCAGGCGGCCCGGCTTACGAGCCATTGGTGGCTGCCTTTGGACCGGACGTGCTGCGACCTGATGGGGTTGTGGATCGAGGCCAGCTGGGTGCGCGGGTCTTTTCAGATCCGGCTGCGCTCGCGCAGCTGGAGTCCATCGTTCACCCCGCGGTCGTCCAGGCGATCAGGGCGCGGGTTGCCGCCAGCGCGGCTCCTGCCGTGGCAATCGAAGCCATCAAGCTGCTCGAAGCCGGGTTGAGCGCCAGCCTGTGTGACGAGGTGTGGATGGTTACCTGCAGCGAGGAAGAGCAGTTGGAGCGGCTGGGTCGCACGCGAGGCATGTCTGGCGCCGAGTTGCTCCGCCGCCGGAGCAACCAGATGGCGCAGCAGCAGATGGTCGAGGCGGCCGATCGGGTCATCTCAACTCATGGCACGCTGGTCGAAACGGAGCGCTGCGTGCTGAGTGCCTGGCTCGAGCTTGGTCTGCCGCTAGCGGGCGCGCGGGTGGCGGGCAGGCGGGGAAAGCAGCTGTTGATCGCCGTGCGCATGGATGCGCCCGAGGCTCGCGCATTTTATGAACGGCTCGGTTTCACCGAGTGTGGGCGTCTCACGGAAGAGATCGCCGGCCGCTACGTCGACCAGATCATGGTCGAGTTTCCGCTCTAGTGCCGCCCGGCTTAGCTGCAGGACTCGGTGTGGCCGAGTATGTCGGCTTCACCGAGTGAGGGGAATGGGGTGTATCAATGCATAGACTGTGGAACGAGCATCCGAACCTTGTTTCGTGGCTTGTGCTGGCCATCGGCATGGTGATCATTGTGATCTTTGCAGCGCGGGACGTGGGTTTCGAGCCCGGCCAGTGGGCTGCTGTGATCTCGGCGACGATAGGGTTGGCCGGGTTGTGTGTTTGGATCATCAGCTGGGAGGATTCTTCTTCCCAGGACTCAACGGCGGATAAGGAGCAGGACGCTGCGTCGGAATAGGCCGCGGCGATAAGTTATGAGCAAGCGCGATTACTACGAAGTATTGGGCGTGCCGCGCGATGCGGACGATAACGCCATCAAAGGCGCCTACCGGCGCCTGGCGCGCCAGTATCACCCGGACGTAAACAAGTCGGCCGATGCCGAGGAACGCTTCAAGGAGATCAATGAAGCGTACGAAATCCTGAGCGATGCCGACCGCCGAGCCGCGTATGACCGTTACGGCCATGCGGGCACCCAGGGCTTCCCCGGGGGCACAGGCGGATTCGGCGGGGCCGGTTTCCCGGGCTTCAACGACATCTTCGAGGAGTTCTTCGGCGGCTTCGGCGGGATGCGCACCGCCGCGCAGCGAGGCCCGGCTCGAGGTGCGGATCTGCGCTACGATCTGGAGATTACCTTTCAAGAGGCGGTCTTCGGAACGGAGAAAGAGATCGAGATCATCCGGCAGGAGCCATGCCCGACCTGTGGCGGTTCGGGCGCGGAGCCGGGGACCAAGCCCATCCGGTGCCCACAGTGTAATGGCACCGGCGAGGTCCGTCGTGCGCAGCAAACCATCCTGGGGCAGTTTGTCAGCGTGACGACATGCCCGCGCTGCAACGGCGAGCGGGAGATCGCAACGTCTCCCTGCGCCGAGTGCCGCGGGCAGAAGCGCGTGCGCGCCACCCGCAAGCTGATGGTCAATATCCCAGCCGGCGTCGATGATGGCATGCGCATCCGGCTGGCGAACGAAGGCGAACCAGGCGAACGTGGCGGCCCGA
>CAYLZG010000100.1:0-7501 GCA_964387985.1 uncultured Anaerolineales bacterium
GCGATGCAGGAGCGCATCACTTTCCTGTTGGGCGGGCGGTACGAGGGGTTGAGGACCTGGATCAACGCTCACACGGTTCCGGTGGATCAGACCTGGGATCCGCCGGCGCGCCTGGGCATGACGCGCGGCGACAAATCGCGGCGCCGTGCGGAGCTGGATCACTTCCTGTCGCGCCTGTTCGGCGAGCTGCTCTCTCAGCCGGGCTATGGGTTTCATGGCAGCTTCGATGCAGGTGAGCTGACTGCCAAGGTAATCGAGTCCACGCGCAAGTTCCGCCAGGTGATGGCCGCATCCGCCGGCCGGTCGGACCGTCCATTGGGCCAGGAATACATCGAGTTGGTGCGCGACGGCGTGGTGGCCGCGCAGTACGTGCGCAGCTGGCAGCGCCAGGCAGAGGACGCGGTCCTGATTGCGCCCGCGTACACCTTCCTGATGAGCAACATGGCGGTCGACCACCAGTTTTGGCTGGATGTGGGCGCCAGCGGTTGGTGGGAACGCCTCAACCAGCCCCTGACGCATCCCTACATTCTCAGCCGGCGGTGGGAGCCCGGCCACCAGTGGACCGATCTGGAGGAGTACTTTGCGCGGCAGGAGGCAATGGCCGAGCTGGTCATCGGGCTGCTGCACCGTTGCCGCAGGAAGATCCACCTGGCGTTGAGTGAGCTCAGCGAAGCGGGCAGCGACCAGCGCGGCGCATTGCTGCGCACCGTGCAGCATGTCCTGCGCACCGAGCGACCGGCCCACCTCTGAGGCACGAAGAAGCTATGCCATTCATACCAAGACCCACTCAGGCGGCAGTACTGTCATATAGCGGCGGGATGATGGGTGTCTCGGCTGCACCGGGAAGCGGCAAGACACACGTCTTGTCCGCGCTCGCTGCGCGGCTGGTGGCGGACGGTGGCCTTGCGGATGACCAGGAGGTGCTCATCGTCACCCTGGTCAATTCTGCCGTAGACAACTTCTCGACCCGGGTGGACGAATTCATCAAGGAGCGCGGCCTGCTCCCGCGCGTCGGCTACAGGGTGCGAACGCTTCACGGGCTGGCTCACGACATCGTGCGCGAACGACCGGGCCTGTTGGGCCTGGCAGAGGACTTTCGCATAGCCGACGAGCAGGAAGCCGAGCAGATTCTGAAGTCCGCGGTGTTGGAATGGATCTCCGCGCACCCCGATGCGGCATCGCCTTTCATTGATCCCGGCCTTGCCAACGAGGAGCGTCGCATCGAGTGGATCAAGAGCGAGAGATGGCCTGAGCTGGTGAGGGACGTTGCCAACAGCCTCATCCGCCTGGCCAAGGATATGCAGCTGACGCCCGACGAGCTGACGGCAAAACTGGACATCCTGCATGAGGTTCCCCCGCTCCTCCAAATGGGCATCGAGATCTATGCCGACTACGAACGAAGCCTCGCGGCTCGCGCGGCACTCGATTACGATGACCTGATCCGCCTTGCGCTGCAGGCTCTGCAGACCGATGGGGATTACCTGCAGCGCTTGCGCTACCGGTGGCCCTATGTGCTGGAGGATGAAGCGCAGGACTCCAGCCGGCTGCAGGAGAAAATCTTGCGCCTGCTGGCTGGGCCCGGGGGTAACTGGGTGCGCGTGGGCGATCCAAACCAGGCGATCTTCGAGACATTTACCACGGCTGACCCGCGCCATCTGCGCGAGTTTCTCAGGGAAGAGGGTGTTGCCGCCCTGACGCTCCCCAACTCGGGGCGCTCGACGCACAGCATCATCCGCCTTGCCAATCTGCTGGTCGATTGGTCCAGAGTCGAGCATCCCGTGACCGGGCTGCGCGACGCGCTGGCTCCCACGCAGATCGAGCCGGCTCCGCCGGGAGATCCCCAGCCCAACCCACCGGATGACCCCGCCGGGGTTCATCTGCCGGCCGGGAAGCTTTCTCCGGACAACGAACTGGAGGGCGTGATTCGATCCGTAGCAAAGTGGCTGCCGGAGAACCAGGATCGAACCGTGGCCATCATCGTTCCGACGAACCGGCGAGGCTTCGTTGTCGAGAAGGCACTGAAGGCGCACGGGATCGAGCACGTGGCGTTGCTTCGCAGCACATCCGAGACCCGGAATCATGCTGGTGCACTCGGCAACATCCTGGCCGCGCTGGCTCAGCCGGCGAGCGCGACCAAATTGGGCACGGCCTTCCGCGTGTGGCGGCGCCGCGACCGGGACGACCCGGATGCGAGCGCACGTGTGGCGCAACTCGTACGGAGCATCGAGCAATGCCGGAACATCGAGGAGTTCCTGTGGCCGCGTCCCGAGTCGGAGGATCTGAGTTGTATCCAGCTGCCCGGCGCGGACCCGATCTATGATGAGCAGCTGCGCGGCTTTCGTGCTCTGGTGCGACGTTGGCAGCGCGCGGCCACCCTCCCCATCGATCAGCTGTTGATCACGATCGGCCAGGACCTTTTTGACCAGCCGGGCGAGCTGGCGCTCACCCACACCCTGGCGGCCCTGCTGCGCCGGGCAGCCGCCGAGCACCCGGGTTGGCGCTTGCCCGAGCTGATCGATGAGCTGGGCGCCATTGCACGGAACGAGCGCAAGTTCATAGGCCTGTCAGGTGCAGACAGTGGGTTCAACCCGGACGCACACAAGGGGAAGGTGACGGTCGTCACCGCGCACAAGGCGAAGGGCCTGGAGTGGGATCGCGTGTACCTGACTTCGGTGAATGCCTACGACTACCCATCGGCTCAGGCAGGCGACTCCTTCATCTCTGAGCCCTGGTACATTCGAGACCGGTTGAATCTCCAGGCGGAGGCGCTGGCTCAGCTACAGGCGTTGGCCAACGATGCACCGCTGCCCACGCTCGGACGGCCTACCGAGGCCGCGCGGCTCGATTATGCCGCGGAGCGGCTCCGGCTGCTCTATGTCGGCATCACGCGTGCCCGCCGCGAGCTCTTCCTGACATGGAACACGGGCCAGAACGGCAAGGTGGCGCCTGCCGTACCGCTGCTGGCCCTGCAAGGAGCATATGGCTCTACCACTTGATTTTCAGTTCAGCCAGGCAAGCCTGCAGGACTATGTCGAATGCCCCCGCCGGTTCCAGCTGCGCTACCAGTTGCGGCTTGACTGGCCCGCGCCCGAAGCGGAGCCGGCCGATGAGCACGAGCAGCACATGCGAGATGGTGAGGCCTTCCACCGGCTGGTTCACCAGCATCGCTTGGGCATCCCCCTGGAAACCCTGCAGCCAGAGGCGGGCGATGAATCCGCATCTTTGCTGGCGGACTGGTGGGCGGGCTATCTGGCCGCACCGCCCCCGGATCTGCCCGAGGTGCAGTATCCGGAGCTGTCGCTGTCGTTGCCGCTGGGCGAACACCGGCTGGTTGCGAAATTCGATCTCGTGGCAATCGATCCGGGTCGCAAGGTGGTGATCGTGGACTGGAAGACGTCGCGGCATCGCTCATCGACCAGCTTCCTGGCTGCCCGGCTTCAGACCCGCGTGTATCGCTACGTTCTCAGCCAGGCCGGCGCTCACCTCAACGATGGTGCGCCGGTAGCCCCCGAGCAGATCCGCATGGTGTACTGGTTTGCGGTTGATCCCGAGCATCCGGAGAGCTTACTGTATGACTCCCGCCAGCGGGATGCTGACGGGCGCTATCTGGAGGGCCTGGCAGCCAGGATCGTGGCCTCTGGCGATGATGATTTCCCGAAGACGGACGACGTGCGGCGTTGTCGCTTCTGCCCCTACAGGTCCCTATGCGACCGTGGGGTTGAGGCGGGCCAGCTCGGCGAGGACGGCGCAGAGGAAGTGGACGAACCCGAGCCGGAATTTGACTGGGAGCAGGGCCTGGATTTCGAGCAGATTGCTGAGATCGCGTTTTAGGGGCTTGAACGACGGCCCACGCGAGGCCGCGTACTGAGGAGTGTGACTTGCGATCTTGGGTTGAACCATTGCCGGTCAGTGTCCCGCCAGCACTGGCTGCTGCGTTGGGTGGACACCGGCTGGTCGCCGAGGCGCTGGTCCGGCGTGGGGTCGTCGATGCCGCCGAAGCACGGGCCGTTCTTGACCCGGCGCAATATCTGCCCTCACCTTCCAACGCGCTCCCGGGCATGGCGCGGGCCGTCGCCCGCATCAATCGCGCACTCAAGACAGGCGAACCGATTTGCGTCTGGGGTGACTTCGACGTAGATGGACAGACCGCGACAGCCCTGCTCGTCACAACCTTGCGCGAGTTGGGCGGTCGCGTGACCTATCATATCCCCCTGCGGGAGACAGAAGGTCACGGCATCGCCCTGCCGGCATTGGACCAGGTGATCGCGGATGGGACCCGGCTGATCGTTACCTGTGACACTGGCATTTCTGCCCACGATGCGGTTGCCTTCGCCCGCTCGCAGCGCGTGGACGTCGTCATCACCGATCATCACGATCTCCCTGATCGCCTGCCCGATGCGGCGGCCATCGTCAACCCCAAGCTGCTGGCGGCACAAAACGGAACCTCGCCCCTCGTCGACCTTCCGGGTGTGGGCGTCGCATACAAGGTCGCGGAAGCGCTCTACGAGCGGGCCGGCCGTGAGGGTGAGGCCGGGCAGCACGCTGACCTGGCTGCGCTGGGCATCATCGCGGACCTTGCACTGCTGCGAGGCGACACGCGCTACCTGGCTCAGACCGGCCTGGCCAGTCTGCGGGAAGCGCGACGGACCGGCGTGCAGGCACTCCTCGAGTCCGCGGAGCTGCATCCAGCCAACCTCAATGAGGGTCACGTCAGCTTCGTTCTGGCTCCGCGGCTCAATGCGGCGGGCCGTCTTGCCGACGCGGGGCGCTGCGTTGAGTTGTTGACGACTGCGGACCTGACCCAGGCGCGCATCATTGCGGCGGACCTGGAGGCGTTGAACGCGCGGCGCAAGTTCCTCACAGATCGCGTGACGTACGAGGCAGAGGCCCAACTCAAGGCTGACCGCTCGCTGCTGGACCATGCTGCACTCGTGCTCGCCAGCGCCTATTGGCCCGCAGGGATCATCGGGATCGTGGCCAGCCGCCTGGTGGAGCGCTATGGCCGGCCGGTTGCCCTGATCTCCACCGACCCTGGCGGATCGGATGCGGGATCCATGACTGTGGGACGGGGATCGGCGCGATCGGTGGAGGGCGTCGATATTTCCGCGGCGATCTCCGCCTGCCAGGACCTGCTGTTGGGCTTCGGCGGCCATCCGATGGCTGCGGGTTTCACCATCGATCCCGAGCGGGTCGGCGCCTTCCGCACGGCGCTTTCGGTACGCGTGGCAGCCCAGGTTGCCGGCATCCCAGAGCCTGAGGGCCTCGTCATCGACGCTGTGCTTCCGTTCGGAGAGCTCTCGCTGGACCTGGTCGACGATCTCTCCCGGCTGGGCCCGTTCGGCCCGGGGAATCCCGAGCTTGTGCTGTGTGCGCCGCGGCTTGAGATCCGCGCCAATCGACTGGTGGGCCGGCAGGAAGAGCACCGCATCCTGACCGTGGCCGACGAGACCGGGTTCACGCAACAGGTCGTGTGGTGGAACGGAGGCGGCGAGCAGGCGCCACAAGGGCTTTTCGACCTCGTTTATGCAGCGCGCGCGAGCACCTACCGGGGCGAACGCAGCGTCCAGGTCGAGTTCATTGCAGCCCGGCCATCCCCGGGCGCGCCAGTGATCGAAGTCGCGCCCTCCGTGATCGAGGTGCTCGATTTCCGCAGCACAGAGGATGCTGCGACCCGCCTCGCCGAGCTGCGCGATGAGGGACCTGTCACCGTCTTCGGCGAGGGAGAGCTGGATAGTGCACTCCAGTGTCATAATCGCCGGTCGCTCCAGCCGGCGGTCACCCTTGCGTTCTGGACCGCGCCCTCCAGTCCGAGTGAGGTGCGCGCGGCGCTGGACGTGGTTCGCCCCGAGCGTGTTGCGCTCTTCGCCGTCGACCCCGGACTGGATGGCCCGGCGTCGTTCTCCCGGCGATTTGCCGGGCTGGTGAAGTATGTTCTCAAAGCCCGCAACGGACGCGTGGCCGCTGCCGAACTGGCTGCACAAATGGCCCAACGCGAGCTTGTCATTCACCTCGGGCTGCAGTTGCTGGCTGCGCAGGGGAATCTCACGGTGGGCGAGGAGAGCGATGGCGAGCTTCGTCTGGCCCCGGGCAGCGGTCGATCCGCTCCTGAACCGGTGAAGACCCTGGCCGCGGCACGACTGTCTGCCGCCCTGCAAGAAACAGCTGCATTTCGCACATATTTCAGGACCGCAGACAAAGACGCACTGATCCGCGGGTATCTGCCAGGCAGCCAGGTCAGCCCTGGCTCCGCCCTTATTTTCGGGCCCCAGCCATCCTCGTGATAAAATGGCGCCAGACCAACCCATCAAGGAGGATGGCATGCAGCACTGCATTGGTGTTCGTCGCGAGGACAAGAGCCGCTGGGAGCGACGCGTGCCTGTGACGCCGGCCGCTGCTCGTGATCTTTGGGAGCAGCACGGCATCCGGACATATGTTCAACCTTCCCCCATTCGGGTGTTTGGCGCATCCGAGTATGAGCAGAACGGCGCTATCGTCCAGGAAGACCTGGCGCATTGTCCCATCGTGTTTGCAGTCAAGGAGATCCCCTCCTCGTTCTTCCGCTCCGGCGGAGCCTACATGTTTTTTGCGCACGTGATCAAGGGCCAGCCATACAACATGCCGATGCTGCGCCGGCTGGTGGAGCTCGGGTGCACCCTTATTGATTATGAGAGAGTGGTCGACGACCAGGGCAGGCGGTTGATCTTCTTTGGCCGCCATGCAGGGCTGGCGGGCATGATCGAGACGCTGCGGGCGCTTGGGCAGCGCGCGGCGGGGGAGGGTGTACCCAATCCCTTCCAGGATCTGGGCCACGCGCACCAATACCATGACCTGGCCGAGGTGAAAGAAGCGGTCACGCGCGTGGGCGAGGCCATTCGCCGTGATGGCATACCCGAACAGATCGCGCCCCTGACGATCGGCGTGACCGGCTATGGAAACGTGTCGCGCGGAGCGTGGGAGATCCTGGACCTCCTGCCCGTGGAGGTTATCGAGCCGGACGCCCTGCCCCGGATCGCTCAAAGTCCTGCGGCATCGCGGCACACGCTCTACGGCACTACCTTCAAAGAGCAGCACATTGTAGAGCCGTTGGAGGGCGAGTTCGATTGCCAGCGCTATTACGACTGCCCGGACAACTTCCGCCCCATCTTCGAGCGCTATTTGCCCCACCTGACCGTACTGGTCAATGGGATCTACTGGGATGCACGCTACCCCAGATTGGTCACCAGGGACGCGCTGCGGGCACTTTGGGAACGCGGCCAGACCAGGTTGAAGGTCATCGGCGACATCTCCTGCGATATCGAGGGCTCGATCGAAGTGACGCTCAAGTCTACTGAGCCGGATGAGCCGTGTTTCGTGTACAACCCACTCAACGGCGAGATCAGGGATGGGTACGAAGGCGATGGTGTGGCGGTCATGGCCGTGGACATCCTGCCCAGCGAGCTGCCGCGCGATGCATCGGAGGACTTCAGCCGCGTCTTGAAGGACTACATCCCTGCGATCGTCG
>CAYLZG010000100.1:7511-16108 GCA_964387985.1 uncultured Anaerolineales bacterium
CCCGCCGATCAAGCGTGCCGTCATCGTCCACCGGGGCGAGTTGGCGCCCGATTACGCACATCTCCGGCGGCACCTGGAATAGAAACAGAGAAGGAGCCTGTAAATGAAAAAGGTTGTGGTGTTTGGCGCGGGCATGGTTGCCGGTGCACATGTGGAGTATCTGCTCGATCACGGTTTTGAGGTGACGGTCGCCAGCAGGACGTTGAGCAAGGCGCAGGAGCTGGTCAAGGGGCGAGCCCATGGTCACGCAGTTACAGTTAATTCTGATGACACTGCTGCGATGGGAGAGATCATCTGGCAGTGAGCCTGTTGCCATACGCCTACCATCCGGCCGTTGCCAGGCTGTGCATCCAACATGGCGTTCACATGGTCACGACCTCCTACGTCAAGCCGGAGATGGCCGCGCTGGATGCAGAGGCCAGGAAAGCGGGCGTGACCCTGCTCAATGAGATCGGCGTCGATCCTGGCATCGATCACATGACCGCCATGCGCGTGATCCACAAGGTGCAGGCTGGCGGTGGGAAGATCACCCGGTTCATCTCGATCTGCGGTGGGCTGCCTGCTCCTGAGGCCAACACCAATCCATACGGCTATAAGTTTTCCTGGAGCCCGCGCGGCGTTTTGCTGGCCGGCAAGAACCCCGCGCACTACCTGTGGGACGGCAAGGAAGTCGACATCAAGGCAGGCACGCTGTTCGATCACTTCTGGAACACGCGCATTGTGGTGGAAGGGGAGACCATCGAGTACGAGGTGTACCCCAATCGCGACAGCATGTCTTACCTCGACACCTACGGCATCGGTGGTGCATCAACGATGTTCCGCGGCACGGTGCGCAACCTTGGCTGGTGCGACACGCTCAGCATGATATCGGACCTGGGATTGTTGGACGAGGTGCAGCGTGAGGATCTTGAAGGCGTCACGTGGGCCGAGTTCACGCGGAAGCTGGTGGGAGGGTCCGGAGACCTGAAGGTCGATGTGGCCGCCCATCTCGGCGTGGATGCAGATTCGAAGGTGATGGGCGATCTGGCATGGCTGGGCGTGTTCTCAGATGAGCCGCTGCCCGCGGGTCAGAAGTCTCCCATCGACATTCTCTGTGCGCGCATGTTGGAGAAGATGCGCTACGCGCCGGGGGAGCGCGACATGCTGATCCTGCGGCACGAGTTTGAGGCAGCCTATCCCGATCGCGTTGAGAATATCTCGTCGATCATGGTCGACTTCGGCATTCCGAATGGCTACACGTCCATGGCGCGCACCGTCGGCCTGCCTTCGGCCATCGGCGTGCGGTTGATCCTGGAAGGCAAGATCAAGCTCACCGGTGTGCAGATTCCGGTCGTGCCGGAAATCTACGAGCCCGTGCTGAACGAGCTGGAGAAGTTGGGCATCCACTTCGACGAGAAATGGGAAAGACAACTGCCCGGGTGAGGCAGCTGTTCTCAATCGTGACATAAAGACACCAGGCCCCACGGAGTTCGCTGTGGGGCCCGGTGCTCTTATATTCTGCCGGTGTGGGTCTTACCGGTTGACAAACACGGCAGCGCCATTCCCGGGCAGCTCCACATGCCTGATTGTCCCCTTCGAAACGCGGCCTTGGATGCCGGCCCATACATCGGTGTGCACGCCATCAGCCAACAGATCATCGACGTCGAGCGTCACTGTGCGCGCATCCGGGCCCGCGTTGAACAACACCAGCGCCTTTTCCTCCTCACATTCGCGCGCAAACGCGAGGATGTCTTCATGCGCATACATGGCGACATAGTGGCCGCGGCGCAAAGCCGGATGATCGTGGCGAAGCCTGATAGCTCGCCGGGTGAAGTCGAGCACATCCAGTCGCCATGAGGCAGGATCGTGCCAGGGGAATGCGCGACGGCAGTCGGGATCCGGGCCGCCGGTCATGCCGATCTCGGTGCCGTAATAGAGACACGGTGCACCCGGGATAGTCATCAGGAAGAGGATGGATTGCCGGAGGGCATTCCAGTCGCCCTTCGCCTGATTGATAAAGCGAGCCGTGTCATGGCTGTCCAGCAGGTTGAACTGCGCCTGTACAACCTCCCACGGGTAGAGATCCATCAGGCGTTGGACCTCGTGCGCGAAGGCGCGTGCGCCGAGGGGGACAAGCTTGAATCCTCCCGGACGGTATTCCCGGTCGATGCTCTCGCGACCGAAGAGGCCCAGGGCCGCGCGGGAGATGCCATAGTTCATGACCGCGTCGTACTGGTCACCCATCAACCAGCGCTGTGCGTCGCTCCAGATTTCACCCACGATATAGGCTTCGGGGTTTGCAGCCTTGACCACGCGCCGGAATTCCTGCCAGAAGGCGTCGTCGTCGATCTCGGTGGGCACATCCAGGCGCCAGCCGTCGATGCCGAATTCCACCCAATGCCGTGCGATATCGAAGATGAACTCACGGACCGCGGGCGTGTTGGTATTGAGCTTGGGTAGTGCGGCATTGTTCCACCAGGCCGCGTAGTTGGGCGTCTTGCTTCCGTAGGGACGCAGAGGCCACTCGTGCACGGTGAACCAATCCAGGTAGGCCGATTCAGCGCCGTTCTCCAGGAGGTCGTGGAACTGGAAGAAGCCACGGCTGGCATGGTTGAAAACGCCATCGAGAATGACCCGAATGCCGCGGGAGTGGGCTGCGTCGAGCAACTCGCGGAGTGCGGCATTGCCGCCCAGCATCGGGTCGACCTGGTAGTAGTCATGGGTGTGGTAGCGATGGTTCGAGCCGGACTGGAAGATAGGGTTGAAATAGATGGCGTTGATGCCCAGCTGGACCAGGTAATCGAGGTGTTCGACCACGCCCAGTAAATCACCGCCCTGGTAGGCGTGGCCGGTTGGGGGCGCGCCCCACGGTTGAAGGTTCGAGGTTTTTCTCACGCGACTGGATTGGGCGAAGCGGTCCGGGAAAATCTGGTAGAAGATGGCGTCCTTCACCCAGGCAGGAGGACGAAGGTTTTCGTTCTGCACCGTTGGCATTCTGTTGTCTTTCTGCGATCTTAGGCTGCGCTCTTGTTGAGATGGCGTGAGGTAGGGATGCCGCACAAGAAGCGAAACGGCACTGCGCCCGTGTTCTCGTAGCAATGCAGAAGGTCCGCGGGGACGAACACCACGCTGCCTGGCTCGACTTCGTGCCACTCCTCTCCAAGCAGCACACGGCCCTGCCCGTCGACGACGAAGTTTTCGTGCTCGTAGGGATGGGTGTGTTTCGGCGTGTGCCCGCCAGGTTGGACTTCAATCATGCGCAGCGCGTAGTTGGGTGCGCCATCGTTCTTTTCGTCGATCACCCAACGGATGGTCACGCCTGGCGCTTCGTCGCCGAAAGTCAGCGCGGGGACATCGGTATAGTAGACGGCTTTCGCCCTGGGCTCTGTCACGGGGGTCTCCTTCACCAGAGGTTTTGTCACATAACTCACGACCATTATATCGCCGGAGAAACGTGCGTCAAAGAAAGGGGGTCATGTTTCTGCAGGCCACACCCGGTGATACATAAGCCATTGATCTGGTGACTCGCGGATCCAGCCCTCCAGGATGGACAAAATCCTGCGGGCGTTGTGCCGGATGTCTTCCTCCCGGTTGCCTGTTCGCTCGAGCTGGAGGTGCGGGCCGGTCATGGCATAGTATCCGCGTTCGGGGGTCCAACGGCAGGCCAACGGCACGAGCAACGCGTTGGCAGACAACGCCAGTCGGATATTGCCTGACGACAGCAAGGACGGTGCGCCAAAGAACGAGACGCCATCCTGCGTGTCGGGCACCGGCCAATCCACCCCGGTCAGCGCCACGCCGCCTTGTCGAAGGCGCACGATGGCTTTTCTGAGTGATCCGGAATCGATCGGCGTATCCTCGATCAGTCCACGGCTGCGCAGCTCGCGCACGACCTTGAATCCGCCTGCCTCCTCGGCTGCAGACAACGCCTGAATCGGAAAGCCACCCTGGATCGCGAAGGCGAGGAAGCCGAGGTTGAAGTTGCTCAGGTGCCCGGCACAGATCAAGACGCCTTGGCCCGTGGCACGGGCTGCATCCAGGTTCGGCCAGAAGTCGTCGCCAAGGTCGATGCCGTCGAGGATAGCCTGCTCACCTCGGGATACCGCGTGCACAAGATCATAGTTCGCCATTCCTGCGTGCTGCAGCACGGCCGCAACTGCCGCGTCCACCTGTTCGTCCGTCGCCTCCGGACCAAGGATGTGCCTCTGATTATCATAAAGGACGCGATAGACGATTCCCTGCTTGTGCCGGTAGAGGCGCCTTGTCAACCAGCGGGCAAAGGCGTAGCCCGCGCGTGGGGGCAGCGCGCCCAACGCCAACCACGCGCGTGTCCCCAACTCGGTTGTCACCAGTTGCTGGAAATTCACCAGGGAGCTACTCTTTCTTGAACCGGCTGCCTACTGGCCGTATTCCCACCAGAAATCCTCCAGAGCCTCTCCTTCCTCCGGGGTGGGCTGCCACAGGTCCTGCTGCCTCAGCGCGTCCATCAGGCGGAACGCGCGAGGCAGCTCGAGCGCAGCCAGCGCCACTTCGATATCTCGCAACTGAGTTGGGAAACGGCTGCCCTGCCGGCGCAGGCTGGTGAGCAGGGTTTCAGTTATGTTGGATTCAGGCATGGTAGTGACCGGGCGCTATTCGTTGGACTTGGACACCTTGATGGTCGCATCCTTGGGCAATGCAAGCCCGGCCTCGACCTCGATGGCTTTGATGATGCCCGCCGGCACCGGGCACGCCGGATGCGACAAGCATCCCGGCGCGAGCTCGTGAGTGCGGGGCAACGACCGGCGCCAGAATACTTCCTTCATCGGGTCGACACTCTGAAGTTGTTCGGCCAGCTTCATGACGGCTTTGCACCCGCTTTCGATCGAAAGATCGACAGTGCCGTCGCCGTTCTTGGTAGCAATACAAGTCGTATGAAATCCACAGATACCCGCGTCAATCTCAGCTTTTGCCACTCAGTTTCTCCTCATTCACGGTGTTACCGGCTTCGCTGGCAGGACATCGCAATGATAATGGGCAGTGCAAACGTTGTCAACCGGCCAGCAAATGATCTTCGTAGATGCGCCGGACGATTTCCTCGATTGCCGGCTCCTGTACGGACAGGTCCAGGATGAAGTGATCCCGAAACAGGCCGGCGACGACCGCAGCCAGGCCCGCGCCATCTCCGTTGGAATGCGCCTTTACCCGCAGCCAGGCGCGATTTGCTTCGGTGCGGATCAGCTCAGCGCCCTCCAGGTCCAGGGCCGAAGGCATCTTCTGAAAGTCCACGACCAGAACGCGGCCCTGGCCGAACTGCCGGCGCAGCGCGGCCAACGCGCCGTCGAACATCAGCCTGCCATGATCGATCATGATCACCCGCTCGCAGAGCTTTTCGACATCGCCGAGATCGTGTGTTGTGAGGATGATCGTAGTGCCCCGCTCCCGGTTGATGGTGCGGATAAACTCGCGAATGCGTTCTTTGGCGACCACATCCAGGCCGATGGTCGGCTCGTCCAGAAAGAGCAGTCGCGGATCATGGAGCAGCGCGGCAGCCAGGTCGGCTCGCATGCGTTGGCCCAGGGAAAGGCTCCGCACAGGGGTGTCCAGGAACTCGACAAGCCCGAGCAGGTCGCTGAAGAGGGCCAGGTTCTGCCGGTATCGTGACTCGGGCACGCGATAGATGTGGTGCAGCAGGTCAAGCGACTCGATCACGGGCAGATCCCACCATAGCGAGGTGCGCTGCCCAAACACTGCGCCGATGCTCTGGACGTGCTGTTTCCGTTGTTGCCACGGGATGCGACCATCGACCTGCACCTCGTCCGAGGTGGGCACCAGGATGCCGGTCAGCATCTTCAGGGTGGTCGACTTTCCCGCGCCGTTGGGACCCAGGTAGCCGACCAACTCGCCATCGCGAATGTGGAAGGAGACGCCATCCACGGCTCGCACGGTGTTGTGTTCGCGCGTGATGAGATTGCGGATGGCGCCGAAACCCCCGCGATGGTGTTTGAAGACGTAGAACTCTTTGCGCAGGTCACGAACCTCGATCATGGCTGCCTCGCTCAGCTTCCAGTACTCTGATAGTGCCGTACGCCGAAGCGCCATCCGGTAAGTGCAGCGCCAAAGGCCGCCAGAGCTACCAGCGGCGACAGGAAGGATACCCAGGTCGGGAGACCCAACGGGTCGCGTTTGTCGAGCAGGTACAAGGAGGGATAATAGTTGATGAAGGCCAGCGGGATGATGAATGTGAACAAGGACACCAGCCATTGCTGGTAGATGTGCATGGGATAGCTCGTCATGAACTGGCCGCCATAGGTGAAGATATTGGCAGCCTCGTGAGACTGTGGCGACCAGAAAGAAGCCGTTGCTCCGAGGATCAGGACGGCCGAAAAGAGCAGCATGGCGGCGCCGATCATGACCAGCAGAAAGCCCCACTTGGCAGGTGGCCAGGCCGGCTGCAGCAGCGAGAAGGCGACCACAAGCGCGATGAGCCCCTGCGCGAGCCGGCCGAAACGCCGAGTGGGGAAGCGGTTTGTGATCATCTGAAACACGACCGGCAGCGGCTTGAGCAAGATCCGGTCGAAATCACCCTGCACCACTTGCTTGTCGAAGTCATCGAAAGCGCCGACGAACATCTCGGCCAGGCTGAACGACACCGACGAGGCGCCGTAAAGGAACATGACCTCCGCCAGGGTCCATCCGCCGATGGCCTGGAATCGCGTCATGAGGATGGCAACCATCAGCAGGTCGAGTCCGCTGACGAACATGGTCCCGATGCTCTCCGCGAAGAAAGAGAAGCGGTACTGCATCTGTGACCGTAGTTGCACGCCGATCAGGCGACGGTACAGGTCGAGATAATAGGCAGCTGTCTGCACAGAGCTCATCCTCCCGCCAGCACAACCCGGCGCACCATGCGCGCCAGGACCCACCGCCCTGCCACAACCAGCACCACCAGCCAGGCCAGCTGCCGGACCAGCGCAAGGCCAAGCTCAGCGCCCGCCAGCTTTCCCAGGTATACGTCGACGGGCAGTTGAGCCAGCCCGCCGAAGGGGAGCACCTCAGCGACCGTTCGCAGGGCCGGCGGAAAGAAGCGTAGCGGCACGATGAAACCGGCAAAGAACAGAATCAGGGTGTTGGCCAGGTACAGCGCTCCTTTGGCGTCGCTGGTCCAGAAGGCCAGGCTGTTGGTGATGAAGCGAAAGGCAAAGCTGATCACGATGCCGAAGCAGATCGTCAGGAAGAAGAGCAGCCACTGGGCAGGGTTCGATGGCGTGACAACCCCGAAGAACAGGGCGCCGAGGACGAAGACAGGGACGCCGCGGAAGATCATGTAGTAAGTT
Organism: uncultured Anaerolineales bacterium; assembly: GCA_964387985.1. Classification (GTDB taxonomy): domain Bacteria; phylum Chloroflexota; class Anaerolineae; order CG2-30-64-16; family CG2-30-64-16; genus JALOOB01. The sequence goes on from CAYLZG010000100.1 coordinate 14,807, forward strand.
GCACGGCCGAGGTCGATGGCGGCCCAATACAGGTAGAAATCGACCGGACGGCTCAGATCTGTCGCGATCGTGCCCTTGACCACTGCGTCGGAGAGCTCGTTGTTGCCGAACGCGGACATCGTGTTGAGCAGCGACTGCGCGATAATGGCATAGGTGATGGTTTCAGCCAGCGTTAGCCCCCCCACCTGGTTGCGGCCAACATAGAGGGCCTGGTAGATGAGGATGTAGATCGCGCCGAAGAACGTATTGGTCGCGATGCCGGCCAGGTTCGCGGCGCGATACGCCAGGTTCTTCTGGAACGACTTGACGGCAAGATACCAGTAGACTGACACGAGGCTCCTACCGATGGGGAATCGCCGGGCGTCCGGCCGCGCGACGGCTAGACCTTACCTTGCCGCAGCTGCCGTATGAATGGCTCATACGCGGAGACGTCGGCGCGCATCCGGCTCGCTGAGACATAATCCTGAACGATCTGCGCCTGCTGCTCGCGGTTGAAGTTGCCGATCTGCTTGCCCTTGCGCACAGCATCCACGAGTCCCTCGACGCCACCATAGCCGTATCCTTCTTCCTGTTGCGCCAGGATGGCCTCGGCCAGGTAGCGGCTTCCGGCGTGCTCGTACTGGTAGACGTGAACGATTTCGTGGACGACGATCTCGACGTTGCCGCGCTGGTGATCCCCCTGCTCGGGCAGATTGATGATGTGAAATGTGGCGAAGGCGCGTTGGCCGTTTTTTGCGAAGATCCACCGCAGCACACCGCCCTGCGCAACGCGGATGTCCTGATACCGCATCGCGCGCGGGCCAAGCACCGCCGCAGCTGCAGCGATCTCCTCTCCGGTCAATGGGCTTGTGCGGGTGACAATGCGCCAGAGAAGCGCAAAGAGCTCGGGCGCGCCGAGGAGATCAAGGACTTCGAGGATGAACTGAACGGTGCGAACCAGGCCGCGGCGTGCGGCAGCCCTCAGGAAGGGTGGCACATGTTGGCGTCCGCCCAGCCTGGCGATCCGCACCCCCGAGGGAAGCAATGTCAAGATGCCAGCCAGGGCGGCGGCCAGCGTCTTCGCGATCCGCGCAATGCGGGCGGGCAAATAGCGCACGAGGTTCGCGGCCCATCCCCCTGCATCTTCGATCCGATCGCCCAGCCAATGAGCGCCGCGTTCGACCATGCTGCCCGCGCGACGGAACGCGGAGGGTCGCTCCGTCTCCGCCTCGACAGTACCGGCGGATTCGAGCACGGTGAAATCGGGCCGCAGATCATCGCCACGCATGAAAAGAGCTCCTCGAACGCAGAAGAAATCCGGTC
>CAYLZG010000101.1:0-385 GCA_964387985.1 uncultured Anaerolineales bacterium
TGCAGGCCGCGAACGATGCGCGGGGAAATCAGCACGGCTGCAAACAGGGCATAATACCCAATCACGAAGAGCGGACTGATCGGACCCACATCGACGGACGCGTAGGGGACGCTTGCCGTCGCCCGGACCACACCCACGGTGTAGCTCAGCAGGACCCATGGCACCGCTGCAACGACCTGCCCGAGCGGCTGCCACGCCAGGCCCGCAAGCAGGGACGCGATGCTGCTTGCCAGGATCGCGGGTTGGACCGGCAGCACGAGGCAGTTCGCCAGCAGGGAGATGGGTGAGAGCCGGCCGAAGGCGGCCAGGATCAGCGGGAGCGCGGCCGCCTGGGCGGCCACAGTGACGATCAGCGTGCCGTTGAGCGCACGGACGAGCCGCTCAG
>CAYLZG010000101.1:395-16018 GCA_964387985.1 uncultured Anaerolineales bacterium
TTGTCGTGAGACAAGCGCCTCCGCAACAGGGAAGTGAGCCAATCGCCGAGCGGCCTGCTGAACAGTATCAGCCCAAGGCTGGTGGCGAAGCTGAGCTGGAAGCCGATGTCCCACAGGGCGAGAGGATTGATGGCTGTCATGATCATGCCCGCAGCGCACAGTGAGACGTACGCCGTGTTCTGCCTGCCGAAGAAGATCGCGCCCAGGCCCAGCAGCCCCATGACGCCAGCGCGGAGGGCGGGCGGATCGGCACCGACCAGCAGCACGTAGAGGATGACGAGCGGCGCGGCCAGCAGGACGGCGCGCCTGCGGGCCATCAGTCCTCCCAGTGCTGCGATCAGGGCGCCGGACAGAAACGCGATGTTGCTGCCCGAGATAACGATGAGGTGCGATGTGCCTGTCGCCTGGAACGCGTCGTTCACCTCATCCGAGATGCCGCCTTCGATGCCGAGCACCATGCCGTTGGCCAGCGCCGCGGCTGGCTCCGGCAGGATGGCATTCACCACCGCGGACGCCTGGCCGCGCACCCCATACAGCACCCGCCAGAAGGCCTGCCCCTCGCCCGTCCCCAGGCGCTCGATCTGGGGCCTGCGAACGAGGCTGTGGATGCCGCGCACCGCCAGGTAGCGGCGATAGTCGAAGTCGTCGAAGTTAGGGGGTGTCAGCAGCACCCCGTTCACGCGCAGCCGGTCGCCGTAGGCGTAGCGCGGCCGGCGGGCGGCCTCGATCAGCACGCGACCGCGTACCTGCTGGGGCTGCCCGTCGATCACCGCCCGTTCCACGTCCAGCTGGTACCGGGTCCCGCGATCCCGCTCGTCAGCATAGCCGGACACGACGCCCTCGATCGTCGCCCAGGCGCCCTCATCGCCGGGGTGATAGCTCGCAAGGTCAGTGGGTCCTAGGCAGCGTTCGAAAGGATGGACGTCATAGCGCCACGCGCCGAGCAGGACGAACAAGACGAGTGCGGCGACCAGTCGTGCGGCGGGGCGGCTGCGGATCAGCAGGAGGATAGTAAGGAAGAGCGCGATCGCCGCGGGGAAGAGCCAGGAGGGCGTGTCGCACGACAGCACTCCTGCCAGGCGAAGGAGGTGCCCTGCCAGGATCCCGCCGGCAAATGCAACAGCAAGGTAGACGAGGGTCATATGTGGTCCCCAGGGTGTCGATGACGCCATGCGATGGGGTGACCACCAGGATAACGCGCGGTCTGCGCTGTATTCTCGCGCAGGTTGGATCGAGCGCCAAGAGACGGTATACTGAATCCATATCCGGTCCATCGGCAGTGGAGGCCGTTGCATGTCCGACGAAACGACCTATATTCCGAAAGTCCATCGCATCCATATGCTTCTCGGCGCGTACCCGATCTTGGGCGACGTGATGCGGGAGCGCATGCGCCAGGAGTTGTTTCGCCGCGGGGTGATCACCAGGGAGCGCTTCGAGGAGGAGGTGCGCGAGCGCGCGCTGGCATCTCAGCGTCGCGAGGGCGTGGTCAATCCGTACCAGGATGAACCGGTCGACGTATGGGAGCGCCGCCTGGCAAAGGTGCGCGACAACCTGACCGAGTTCTATTGGGCGTATAACCTCAGCCCCGCGCTCTTCGAGGAGCTGGCGCGCCAGGTGCTGAACCAACGCCCGACCGCGGAACAGGTGCTGGCCTTGAACCCCGAGATGGCCTCCATGGAGATCCTGTTCCAGCAGCTCGAGAGCTTCACCAGGCTGTCGCCTGAGGAGCAGGTGCGCTCGCGGCATCACATGCAGGAGACGAAGGTGGTGCTGATCAAGGCGCTGATCAGCGATGAGCTCGACTTCGTGAGGGTGGCCAAGGAGTATCTGGATTACGCGGACCTGGCGTGGATTCGCCAGCATCGGGTCGGCCGGGGCAAGATCGGCGGCAAGGCGGCCGGCCTCGTGCTGGCATGGAAGATCCTCCAGTCCACGCTGGATCGCTTCTGCGCCACCTGCCAGCAAATCAACCTCATCATGCCCGAGACCTACTTTGTCGGAGCAGACGTCAGCTACGAATTCCTGCAGATGAACAATCTGGTCAAGTATCTCAACCAGAAGTACAAGGATATGGACCAGATTGAGGCCGAATACCCCGAGATCCAGGCGGGCCACGCGCGGGGTGAGTTTCCCCCGGATGTGATCCGGCGATTCGAAGAGTTGTTGTCGCAGGTCGGCAACAAACCGATCATCGTTCGCTCGTCCAGCCTGCTCGAGGACAATTTCGGGCTGTCGTTCGCAGGCATGTACGAAAGCATCTTTTGCCCGAACCAGGGCACGCTCGCCGAGAACCTGGAATTTCTACTTCAGGCGATCGCGCGCGTCTACGCCAGCATCTACAACCCGGATGTCTTGCTCTACCGTAAACAGCAGAAGGTGCTTGACTTCGACGAGCGCATGGCCATCCTGCTGCAGGTAGTGCAGGGACAGTCCTACGGCGATTACTACTTCCCTGCGGCCGCGGGCGTGGCCTACAGCCGCAACCCCTTCGTTTGGAATCCCAAGCTGCGGCGGGAAGATGGCTTTGCTCGACTGGTGACCGGGCTTGGCACGCGTGCGGTGGAACGCGTCGGCGAGGATTACCCGCGCATGGTGGCTTTGAGCCACCCCAACCTGCGCCCGGAGAACAGCCCAAAGGATATCAAATACTACTCCCAGTACTTCATGGACGTCATCAACCTGAAGACCAATCAGCTCGAAACGTTGCCCGTGAGCGAGGTCTTGGGGGGCGATTATCCGGGCCTGCGGCTGCTGGCTTCGGTGGACAACGGTGACTATCTCAGCCCCATGCTTCTCATTGACCGGAACCTCGATCCGCGTTCCCTGGTGATCACGATGGATGGCCTCCTTGGCCAGACTTCCTTTCCGGCAGACCTGAAGACGGTGCTCAAGGCGTTGGAATTCAGCTACAGCCATCCGGTGGATATCGAATTCACGCTAAGCATCGGCAGCGCATATCCCAAGCCTTCGGTCGACCTGCACCTTCTCCAATGCCGGCCGCACAGCAATCCGAGTGAGTCGGAGCACGTGCGCATTCCGGACAAGATTGCGGAGAGCGACATCATCTTCGGCACCGGTAAGCTTGTGCCGACGGGTATCGTGAAGCAGATCTCTTACGTCGTTTACGTGGATCCTGAGAAGTACGCACTGGCCAACCCAAGCCAGAAGCTCGAGCTGGCGCGCCTTGTCGCGCGCATCAACCAGCGGTTGGAAGGCAAGATCTTCATCCTGATGGGACCGGGCCGGTGGGGCAGCTCGAACCCGGACCTTGGGCTCAAGGTGGGCTACGCGGATTTCTACAACACGCGCGCGCTGGTGGAAATCGGCTGGGGCCAGGGGAAGAACCGGCCCACTCTGTCCTACGGCACGCACTTCTTCCAGGATCTGGTTGAGTCGCGCATCTATCCGCTCGCCATCTTCCCGGGCGAGCCGGGCAATCCGTTCAAGCGGAGCTTCTTCGAGAGCTCCATGAATGCGCTGCCCGCGCTGCTGCCCGCGGACGCGGGTTGGGCGGACTCCGTAAAGATTATCGATGTGCCGGGCACGACGGGGGGTCGGCGTCTTGACCTGGTGATGAGCGGCGACGAGGCCCGCGCACTGGCATTTCTGGCGTAGCCGGCCGCGCCGTTTGAGAGGACAAATGGAACAGATCATCGAGCTCACCCTGGATGCCATCGCACATGGCGGCGAGGCGATCGGCCGGCACGCCGGCAAGGTCATATTCGTGCCTTACGCCATACCCGGAGAACGCGTGACCGTCGAGATCCTGGAGGAGAAAGAGCGTTGGGCGCGCGGCCGGCTGGTCGGGGTGCTGCAGCCCAGCCCTGACCGGGTCGAGCCGCCCTGTCCCTATTTCGGGCAGGACCTGTGTGGCGGCTGCCAGTGGCAGCACATCGCCTATCAGCGGCAGGCGGAGCTCAAGCAGGAGATCGTCGCGGACCAGCTGCACCGGCTGGGGCGGCTGGCGCAGCCGCCCGTGGCTGATATCCTGGTAATGGCGGATATAAATCCGGGGGATGCAAGCACACCGGAAGACCGGCCGGGCTATCTCGCGTACGGGTATCTGAACCAGATCGACCTGGTGGTCGATCGCGAGGGACGCATCTCCCTGCGCCGCGCGAACGGCCGCGATCTGATTGCAGTGGAAACCTGTCTCCTGGCCAGCAACCGCCTGGATCAGCTCCAGGCGTCCCTGGATGTGGCCTGGCCCGAGCTGGAAGGCATCAAGGTGCGCGCGAGCGAGGAGACGGAAGACGCACTGGTGTTGTTTCAATCCTCAGCCGAGGATCAACCGGAGCTGGAGATCGATCTGCCTGCGGCCGTGGCCGTGCGCACCGTCCATGGGGTGCAGCCGCTGATCGGCGATCCTTTCCTTTTTGAAGAAGTGAACGGCCGGCGCTACCGGGTGTCTGCCACCAGTTACTTCCCGGCCAACACCGCGGGCGCGGCCGCGCTGGTCGATGCGGTGCTCGCGTACGCGGGCGTCGGTCCCGGCGACACGGTCCTCGATGTCTACTGCGGGGTGGGCCTTTACTCGATTCCCCTGGCAGACGCAGGCGGCCACGTGACCGGCCTGGAGTCATCTCCCGCCGCATGCGAGGATTTCGCGGCCAACGCAGGGGAGCGCGAGAACGTCGAGCTCCACGAGGGTACCGTCGAGGAGATCCTCCCCGTGCTGGTCACGGCCGGGCAGCGCTTCGATGTGGTCATCCTCGATCCACCCCGCGCGGGAGCGGGGCCGGACGTGCTGAGAAACCTTGCCGCGTTGGGTCCGCGCTGCATCGTGTATGTCGCCAGCGATCCTGCGTCGCTGGCGCGCGACGGCGTACACCTGACGACGGCCGGCTATCGCCTGGTCGAGGCCCAGCCGGTCGACCTCTTTCCGCAGACCTGCCGCGTGGAGACGGTCGCGCTGTGGGAAAAGTGAGGAACAGCGGTCCGGAAGCCGGTCAGGGAGACAGCGTGATTCAGGACAACCAATCGGATCAGGCACAGGATTGCCAGAGATGCCATGATCGCCTGCGTTTGCTCCGTGAGATCGACCGCGCCGTTCTCAGGGCACAATCGGTCGATCAGACTGCTGCCGCGGCCGTGCAGGGTTTTCGCAGGCTCGTGCCGTGCCTGCGCGCCAGTGTCGCCATCTTCGATTTCGCGGCCGATGAGGTGGTGCTGCTGGCAACCAGCAGTGATTGTGAGCTCCAACTGCGCGCCGGCGCGCGGGCTCAGCTCAGCCGGGCATTCTTTCTCGGCGATTCCTCTGTGGGACAGCCCCACCTCGTGATGGACCTGGGCGCCCTGACCCTGGTGCACCCCTGGGTGGAGCTGCTGCAAAGCGAAGGCGTGCGCGCTTATGCCAGCTTGCCCCTGATCACCGAAGGCCAGGTGATCGGCGCGCTAACCTTCGGCCTGGCAGATCCCGGGCCGCCAACCCCCGGGGCGCTCGAGATTGCCGCGGATATTGCCGATCAGCTCGCCGTTGCTCTCCTGGAAGCCCGGCTGCGTGATGAGATCAGGCGCCATTCGGAAGAGCTCGAGACGCGGGTGGCGGTTCGCACCGAGGCGCTGCGTGTGACCGAAGCGCGCTTTCGCGCCGTGTTTGAGGCCGCACCGATCGGCATGTTGATCGCTGCGCCGGATGGATGGATCCTGCAGAGCAATCCTGCGCTGCAGCGGCTCCTCGGCCGGACCGGCGCGGAACTGGAGGGGGCGTATCTCAAGGACTTTGTACGGGCGAGGGATGGGCGTCACCAGGCAATCCGGCAGTTGGCTGATGCCTCAGCACAGGGCTTGCCGTACGAGACAGAACTGGCGCTTTTGCGACAGGAGGGCCGTTCGATCTGGGCCCATCTGACCCTGGCTCGCATGCCTGCTGCATCCGGCGCGGAAAACCTGGCGGTGATCATGATCCAGGATATCACCGAGGCCCGCAAGACACAGGTCGCGCTCGTCCAGGCAGAGAAACTGGCCATCACGGGGCGGCTGGGCGCATCATTGGCGCACGAGATCAACAACCCACTCCAGTCGATCATCGGGTGCCTCGGATTGGCAGAAGAGACCCTTTCGGACACGGTCGAGGCAAGTCGCTACCTGGCAGTGGCCAGGGAGGAGCTGCGCCGGGTTACCCGCACGATTGCCCAGTTGCGCGACCTGCAAAGCTTTTCGGAATCGGAACGCGTCGAGCCACTGGATCTCAACGAAACGTTGGCGCAGCTGCTCACCTTGAACACGCCCAGATGCAGCGAACAGGGCATTCAGGTCGTCTGGCAGCCTGCGCGCAGATTGCCGCCTTTGATGCTGGTGGCCGACCGGATTCGCCAGGTGTTTCTCAACCTGCTGTTGAACGCAATGGACGCCATGCCGGAAGGCGGGGTGTTGACCGTACACGCCGCGCGATCGCGGAAGCCGTTCGGCGTGCGCGTGACGGTCAGGGATACGGGTCCAGGGATACCTGCTGCAATCCTGGAGCGGGTTTTTGAGCCGTTTTACACGACCAAGAAGAAGGGCCTGGGCCTGGGGCTGTTTACCAGCCGCAGCATCATCGAGCGGCACCGGGGCACCATCGACGTTCACAGCCGTCCTGGCCAGGGAACGACGTTCGTGGTGTGGCTCCCCGCGCTTCCGGAGGGATCAGATGACTGATGCCACCCACACGCTGGTCGTGGATGACGATGCGGGCGTGCGTTTCACGGTGGCGGAGACGTTGCGCCGCGCCGGGCACGACGTGGTTACGGCCAAGGACGGCACGGCCGCCCTGAATTTGCTGCGTAACGAAAGGTTCGACCTGGCGATCCTCGATCTCCAGCTGGGCGAGCAGGTGGATGGCCTTCGCGTGCTCGAGGGTATCCGTTGGCGCTGGCCTCAGACGGCAGTTGTCATCCTTACGGCTCACGGTTCGCTCGAATCGGCGATGGCCGCTATTCGGGAGGGTGTAGATGGCTACCTGTTGAAGCCGGCTGAACCGGAAGACTTGCTGGTGGCCACACGGGAGGCCCTGGCCCGGCGGCAGGTTGCCAACGATCCAGGGGTCGGACGATCCCCTGGATCGTTGGCACAACCATCGGCGGAACCGCCCGCGCATCTCTTGCGTCATGGCGATCTCATCCTTGACCTGGACAAACACCAGGCTGCAAGAGCTGGCCAACCGGTCGACCTTACGCCTGCAGAGTTCAAACTCCTGGCGCACCTGGTCGAGAACGCGCATCGAACCGTCTCACCGAAGGAGCTCGTGCGTGCGATGCAGGGCTATGAGCCGGACCACCAGCACGAAGCGCGCCAGACCGTCAAATGGTATATCCATCGCCTTCGGGCCAAGATCGAGCCCGACCCGGTGCATCCGCGCTGCATTCTCAATGTGCGCGGGTTCGGTTATACGATGGGGTCTCCTGGCTCCGCAGACGACCTGGACGTCGCTGAATAGTCCCCGATCGCTTCGTTTCCTTCATCCGCACCTTCGGCGTCCCAAACCTGTTCCGTTGGTCTGCCATCCCGCGCCCTGCTGGAAGCGCCTGGAGTGATCTTGTCCGAGCGCACTGAATCCCGACCTGTGGTATGATGGCAGTAATCGGAGATCACGCCTGCCCAAGTGAAAGCATGACTTCAACGACTTCAATTGACGCGAATACCCAGCCAATCTGGGAATACGTCTCCATCGCCGGCTATGAGGTTCCCTCTACGCCGGTGAGGCAGACTGTCAAACAGCGACTTGCCATCCTTCATCATATCCTGGGACGCGTTGATTCACCGGCAGAAGACCCGCTGAAGAAGACGGATGAACTGAAGGCGTTGCCGGAACAAATGCTTGACCTGGTTGCTCCCCTGCCCAATTGGCTGAGCGCGGCAGAGGCTCTGGACCTGAAGCTTGCAGACTGGTTGGAGCAAGAGAAGTCGCATCCCTGCATCATTTTGCTTGTTGGTCCGCCCTATGGCGGCCACACCGAGATCCTGAGGGCCTGGGCGGAGCAAAAAGCGTGGCCCACGCTCAACCCACCTTCGCCGGAGCAGATCCTGGCCGGCGATGATGCCTGGCTGGCCGGGCTTGGGAACACTGGCGGTTCTTGGGTGTTTCCTAATCTGGAGCGCGCCTATCTGCGCCATGCCGCGGGCCTGAACCAAGTCCGTACCTTCCTGGATCGTGCTTATGCCGGCGACCTGGGGCGCGGGATCATCGGCTGCGATAGCTGGGCCTGGGCCTTTTTGCAGCACGTCTGGCACGGCCGGTTGCCAATCGTATGGGCCCTAGAGGCGTTCGACCAGACCCGGTTGACTCACCATTTCCAGCATTTGGCGGTCACAGCCGATGGGAGACAGCCCGTCTTCTGCCAATCGGATACAGGCCATTACGTCTTGCCGCCGCCCGATGCAGATCAGAAAACGTATGAATCCAGCAGTTTCCTGCAGCTCCTGGCAGCGCACAGTAGAGGTATTCTCGGAGTTGCCTGGGCAGTCTGGCGAGCCAGTTTGCGCAAGGAGCAGGAGGGGAAGCAGGCAGCAGAGGCTCTTGCAGAGAACCACATCGATCCGCGCCGGACCATCTGGGTGACACCGTGGGATCAGCTCAACAAGCCTGTAGTGCCGGGAGACGTCCGGCACGATGAAGCAGTTGTGCTACACACGTTGCTCCTTCACAGCGGCCTGAGCCTGGAACTCATGCGGCAGCTGCTACCCATGTCGCTAAACCGGATTGCGGAAACGGTTGCCCGCCTGCAGGAGGCCGGGATCGTAGCACAAGACGGCGCCACCTGGCGAGTTGCACCGCTGGGTTATCCCCCTGCGCGGCAATTCCTGCAGGAGGTCGGCTACCTGACAGATCAATTCTAGGGGCGCGAGATGAACGGCGCAGGCGATATCGAGAGCATTTTTCGGAACTTCACGGTAATCACGTTCATTCAGGTCGGCCTGATCGTGGCCTGTGCGTGGTTGTTGGCTGTTGTCAGCCAGCGCGTCCTGACCTGGTTGGCCGATCGTTTTTCCGGACGCTTACGCCTCAACTTGCTGGCTGCGGTGCCGGTGCTGCGCCTGTTGATCATCGCCCTGGCCCTTGCGTTGATTATCCCTCGGGTTATCAGGCCGACCTTTGAAAACCTGGTGGCTTTGCTGGGCGCGTTGGGACTGGCCCTGGGATTTGCCTTTAAGGACTACATCAGCAGCTTGATCGCGGGCGTTGTGACCTTATATGAAATGCCCTATCGTCCCGGTGATTGGATTGAGGTCAATGGCGCCTACGGCGAAGTCAAAACTATAAATATGCGCGCCACGGAAATTATTACCCCCGATGACACCGTCGTCGTCATCCCACACCTGAAACTGTGGGACCAACTGATCTTCAATTCCAACGACGGCGGGCCAAACCTGCTGTGCGTTGCTGACTTTTATCTCCACCCAGACCATGACGCAATGCTGGTGAAGCATGCGCTCTACGATGTGGCGCTGACCAGCACCTTCCTCCAACTGGGCCAGCCTATCAACGTGATAGTGTTGGAAAAACCATGGGGCACCCATTATCGCTTGAAAGCCTACCCCATCGACCCGCGCCAACAGTTTGATTTCCTCACTGATCTGACTGTTCGCGGCAAAGCCGCCTTGACCAGCCTGGGCATTGAGTTTGCCGCGACGCCTGCCTCGGTTCAGTTCACGTCCTGATTGAGATCGCCTTTTCGATCCTCTCGGCGCGCCATCGCCCCCGCGCCGAAAACCGCGCCACATCCAATTTCCAACGTATTTCCAACCAAATCCAACATATGCTTCCCGTTTCCTCTGCTATGATTATTTAAATTGCAGTAGGCGAGGAGAGAAGGGCAGCACCATGGGGGAGCGCAAACGCATCTTGCTGGTTGACGATGACAGTCAAGTGCTGTTCGTGCTGCAGGCTGCACTGAGACGGATGAACATGGCGTGTGATGTTGAGACCGCACAAAACGGCCGGGAGGCCTACCGGCTTGTGGAAGCCTTTCCTCTCGATCTGCTCATCACCGACATCCGGTTGCCGGGCATCGACGGGATCACACTCACCGATCTCGTCCGCTCGCGAACATCGCAAATGCCCGTCATCTGGATAACCGCGTACGGCTGTCATGGGTTAGCTGAGGACGCAGATCGACTGCGCGTTTTTCGCTGCCTCGAGAAGCCCGTAGAGGTCGATGAGTTTCGTCAGATCGTTCAGCAAGCCATTCTTGCGCCGCTTAGTGATGTTGCAGGTGAATCGGAAGCGCCTCCCGCCCGCCCAGTGCGAAAAACCGGGAGAAGATTATGACACCAATGCGTCGCGAGTTCGCACCTTTTGGCAAGGTGCTGGCGCCGGTATTGCCGGGCTGCAACCCTGATGCAGCTCTCGCTGCCGCGCTCAGGGTCGCCGAAGCTCAGAATATCGTGCTGCTAGGGCTGGTCGTCATGCCGCCTGAGGAGCCGCTGGCCTTCGGGATGCTCGCAGCTCGTGAAGTGCGAGCCGGTCTGCAACGGCTGAGCACCGGGCACGCTTCCCGCGTGCGGGTTCGGGTCCGCGTGACGCACGCGCCTTGGCCCGAAATTGTGGATGCGGTTGACCAGGAACAAGCTGACCTGATGATCATCAGCCACCCGTTGGGTTCAGAACTATTTTCGACAGAACTGCTCGACGGGCTGGCGCAGCCACCCTGTGATGTTGCCCTGATCTATGGCGATGTGCTCACGGCTCAGGTTTCTCGTGTTTTGGTCCCCGTCAGAGGAGGTCCTCACGCTGAGCTATCAGTGCGCCTGGCCCTGGCAGTTGCAGAGTTTTCGGGCGCGGCAGTGACGGCATTGCACGTGCCTTCTTCTGAAGTCGCGAAGCATGGCGACAGGCACACGGAGATCGCCTACCGTGGGCTGGCGAGCGTGTTGTCCAATCTGCCAGGGGTGACCCTGCGCGAAACCGAAACCGACGATCCGGCCGGCGCAGTCCTGGCTGCGAGCCAGGATGCCGACCTGGTGGTGATGGGGAGTCCGGCCCAGCTCAGCGGGTCTTCGCTGGGCGCCATTGCGGACCGCCTGCTGCAGGCAAATCCAACCAGCGTCATGATCGCACGCACGCGCCGCCCGCTGCCCGCAGAAGCCGCCGATCCGGCCATGGCCCAGGGCGCCATTGCGCTCCTGGTGGACAAATGGCTGGCCGAAAGCACGTACGAGGCGGATGAGTTCGCTGATGTCGAGAAATTGCTGGCTCTGAAGGCGCAGCGTGGGCTCAGCATCAGCCTTGCCGTGCCCGCGCTCAACGAAGAAGCCACGATCGGCAAGGTCCTCCGCGTCATCAAGACGGCTCTCTACGACAAGGCGCCGCTGTTGGACGAGATCGTGGTTGTCGATGGCGGCTCTACGGATCGCACGCGTGAGTTGGCGGCATTTCTGGGCGTGCCCGTATACACCCAACAGGAGATCCTGCCGCAATACGGTGCACTGAGGGGCAAAGGTGAGGCCCTCTGGAAGAGCCTTCACCTGACGAACGGCGATCTTGTGGTGTGGCTCGATGCGCAGCTCACCAACGTCCACCCCCGTTTTGTCTGCGGCCTTCTGGGACCGCTGCTCAGCGAATCGCGGTTCCAGTATGTGAAGGGCTTCGGGCATCGTCCGCCAGAAGATGGCGAAAAAGCCCAGGTCGACAGCCGGCGCGCGGCCGACCTGGCGGTGCGTCCGTTCCTGAACCTGGTCTACCCCGATCTGTCTGGCGTGCTGCCTTTGTTGAGTGGACAGTGCGCGGGACGTCGCACCGCGTTGGAGCAACTGCCGTTCCCCACCGGTCTCGGGGTGCATCCCGCCTTGTTGCTGGAAATCTACGAGCACTTCGGATTGTCTGCCATTGCCCAGGTGGATCTTCAGGAGCCCCTGCCCGAGCGACGATCGCTGGAGTCTCTGACCGAGACCACCTATGCCGTGCTGCAGGTCTTCCTCCGCAAACTGGAACGCCGGCACGGGCTGGCGCTGGTGGAAGACATCAACAGAACCATGAAGCTGGTTCGCGGTGATGCAGATCGATTGTATGTGGAGCTGCGGGAAGTACGTGAGCCTGTGCGCCCCCCGATCATCGATATCCCGGAATACGTTGCAAGACGTAGCGGCAGCGAGGATGCGGCCTGGATATGATCCCCGGTGAGGCAGCACAGGAATGGTGCAAGCCAGCATCCGGGTATCGCAAACGTGAAAGGAAATTGCCCGTATGGATTTCGTAACAATGGAGGAATTGAAGGTCTTTCTCCCTCGTCATTCTGGCTGGTGTGTCTCGCTGTACATGCCAACGCACCGGAAGGGGCGCGCAACGGAACAGGATCCGATTCGCTTCAGGAACCTGCTGCGCCAGGCGGAGGAGCGCCTGCTGGAAAAGGGCCTTCGCTCCCCGGACGTGCGTGAGATGCTGAAGCCGGCCCAGGCGTTGTCGGAGAAGCCCGGCTTCTGGCGACACCAGAGCGATGGGCTGGCGCTGTTCTTCACCCCAGATACGATTCACTCTTACCGGGTTCCTCTGCCGTTTGAAGAACTGGTGGTGATTTCCGACCGCTTCCATCTGAAACCGCTGCTGCCGTTGTTTGCCAGCGACGGTCACTTTTACATCCTGGCCCTCAGCCAGAACCAGGTCAGGCTGCTGGAAGGCACCCGGCACAGGGTCGATGAGATCGACCTGGAGGACATGCCCGAGAGCATGGCTGAGGCGCTTCAATATGAGCGTTTCGAGAAACATCTGCAGTTTCACACCGGCACGCCATCTGCAGTGGGAGCTCGTGCGGCTGTATTTCACGGCCATGCCGCCAGCGATGAGGTTAAAGCCAGGATTCTACGTTGGTTCCACAAGATCGATGATGAGCTGCCCGCCCTGCTTGCAGGCGGGCGATCCCCTATCGTGCTGGCGGGCGTCGAATATCTCTTTCCGCTGTACAACGAGGCAAACACGTATCCCCATCTCTTGGAAAAGGGTATCCCCGGCAACCCGGAGACGCTAAGCCCAGAGGAGCTGCATGCCCAGGCATGGCCGCTCGTGGAGCCTGTTTTCATGCAGGCCCAGGAGGAGGCAGTCGCGCTTTACAAACAGCTGCGCGGTACGGGACGGACCACGGCCGACGTTCGGGAGGCGGTCGTGGCAGCGCATCACGGCCGCGTGGATGCACTGCTAGTTGCGGTCGGCGTGCAGGTGTGGGGCAGATTTGACCCGACTACCGATACGGTCCATCTGCACGACGGGCCCGAACCCGGCGACGAGGACCTCCTCGATCTGGCTGCCATCCAATCCATTTTGAATGGGGGCGCCGTCTACGCCGTTGAGCCCGACCAGGTGCCGGATCATGCTCACCTGGCAGCGGTGTTCCGCTACTAACTTCATCTGGCCAGAGGGCCCGAGAGAAGAACACCGCTTTCATCTTCCAGAAAGGAGTTCCAGAACTATGTCCCATTTGCCTACCTTCTTGCGCACCGTCCTCGTGATGGTGCTGGTGGCCACCACTGCGTTGGCTTGCGCCGGTCCGGCGTCAACGCCGGCTCCTGCGTTAGCGCCGGCGCCAGTGCAGGAGCCCGCGGCCACTGAGAGCGTCGCTGCCGAGGTGCAGCCGGCCGGCCGGCAGTTGTTAATCGTGGCGATGCCCAGTGCTCCCCCATCGATCGATCCTGCCGATCACCGCAACCGCGAATCGGAGACCGTCATTCGCAACATGTTCGACGGGCTGGTCACGCGCGACACGGAGAGCGGCGTCCACATGGAACTGGCCACAGCCATCAACTGGCTGGACGATCAGACGCTTGAGATCAAGCTGCGTGAAGGTGTGAAGTTCCACGATGGCAGCGAGATGACTGCCGACGATGTGGTGTTTACCTTCGAGCGTATCATCAAGGAGAACGCGATCGAGTTTCCCGAGGCTCACACCTCACCACGCAAGGGGCTGATTGCGCCACTGGAGTCAGTGGAGAAGCAGGACGATACGACGGTCATCATGCATTTCAGCGGACCCTGGCCGGTTGCGCTCCAGATGCTGGTTCACCAGCAAATCCTGCCCAAGGCCTACCTTGAAAAAGTGGGCACTGAAGGTTTTTTGAAGAATCTGATCGGCACAGGCCCGTTCAAGTTCGTCTCGGCCAAGGGTATGGATGAGTTCGTGATGGCCCGTTTCGATGACTACTACGGCGGCGCACCCGATCTCGAGCCGGTTGGCGCGGCGTGCGTGGAGGAGGTGGTGTTCCGCGTGATCCCCGAGGCGTCCACGCGCGTTGCCGCGTTGCTCGCGGGTGAGGTGGATATCATCCAGGGAGTGCCTGCGGATCTGGCCGACACGCTGGCCAAGAGTGGTGGCGTCCAGATCAAGACCGGTCCCGGCACGCGGCCGCTGTGGATGGAGCTTAACGTCAGTCTCCCGCCCTTCGATGATGTCCAGGTGCGCCAGGCCCTCAACTATGCCGTGGATAAGGATCTGCTGGTCGAAGTGCTTTATGGTGGGCGGGCAGTCGTGTTGCCCGGCGTGCTTTCGCCGTACAACAATTACGCTGATCCCGACCTCAAGCCATATCCCTATGACAAAGATAAGGCTTCAGCGCTGCTGAAAGAGGCGGGTTGGGGCGATGCCAACAACGACGGCACGCTCGATAAGGACGGCAAGCCGTTTGCGTTTGTGATCGACACTCAGGAGGTGACGAGGCAGATCGCGGAAGCCGTGGCATCACAGCTGCGCGACGTGGGCATCGAAGCCAGCGTGCGTATCTGGGAGTACAGCGTGATTCTGCCGAAGCTGCTGGCCGGCGAGCGGCAGGCGTATGTGGGTGACTGGGGCGACTCGGCATTCGACCCCGTAGGCCATATGGAGGCGAAGTGGCACGGATATGTGGAGGGTGAAAGCTACGGCCGCGGCAACTTCTCCACCTATGACAACCCGCGCGTGAACGAGCTGATCGTGGCGGGCGAGACGCAGGCCGATACTGAAGCGCGCAAGAAGGTCTACTATGAGGCGCAGCAGATCCTTCACGAGGAAGCTCCTGCCGTCTTCCTTCTCCTGCCCGAGGTGATCGAGGCTGCCCGCGATCGGGTTGTGGGCTGGACGCCCGCGGCCGATGGCCGGGTCAATCTCCATGACGTGTGCGTGAAATAAGGCTGATCTGCGTACTGCATGGCTCCGGCTGCTGCCAGCTCATGCAGTACGCAGATCACGATAGCGGTCACGTGTTTTCTTAGCAGACGAGCGAGCCCCTATGCGCGCAACAAAAATCCTGGAACGCCTTCTGGCAGCCGTGCCCATCATGTTGGGCGTGGCCGTGCTGGTCTTCCTCTTCATGCGGCTCACGCCCGGCGATCCGGTCGATATCATGATGGGCCAGGGAGGCGCAGTCTCGCCGGGCGAGATGGCCCAGCTGCGCAGCGAGTTTCACCTGGATGAGCCGCTTCATATCCAGCTCGGCTACTTCCTGGGTGATCTCCTGCGCGGGGACCTGGGCTATTCTTATGTGCAGAAGCGCCCGGTGGCGGAGCTGATCGGCGAGCGCCTGCCCGCGACCATCGAAATGGCGCTGGGTGCGCTTTTCTTTGCGCTGCTCGTCTCGTTTCCTATCGGGATCATCTCTGCTGTGCGCCAGAACTCCGCGGTGGACCGGCTGAGCATGGCCGGCGCATTCGTGGGCATCTCCATGCCCGAGTTCTGGTTCGGCAT
>CAYLZG010000102.1:0-8475 GCA_964387985.1 uncultured Anaerolineales bacterium
AGCAATTCCTCGATGCGCACCCGGTCCTGGTGCGACGGATACTCGATGGACAGGTAACCCTTGCCGGGACACGCCGCGCCGGCATTTGCGACTCTGACAAAAATCCAGCCGGGGTGAATGTTCTCGACCGCTTGAACCGTAGCGCGGTGTTCCTCGACGAGCCGCTGCAGATCTTCCAGGGTCGGCAGCTCTTCGCAGGATGCCGTTAGTGCGTGATTGTCGTAAACGACGCTGGCGATGAGGCGTTCCAGGACGTGCAGGCGGACCTCGACGAGGATCGCCGCAAGGACCACAACGAGCAAGACCAGGAGCAGGCCTCGTTTTCCCGATCTGAGCATGATAGGATGTTCCCTTCTGTGCGTACAGGACTCGTCGCAGAGATTTGACCATGATTGTCGCCTCAGTCACTTCACCCAAGACGTCCCTACTCCGACCCCAGTTCCCAGCTCAACCGCCATGGACCGGGCACGCGCACCGAGATCCCTTCGAAGCTCACGCGATACTCGCCCGGGACGAGTCGTCCGGCCGCGTCCTGCGGCTGGAAGCCCGGCGCGAAGGTACAGGGACCCGGCGCCATCACCAAGTTGCCTTGCGCGCTGGTTACAGGCTCGCCCCTTGGCCCGGTGATGGTCACGCCGCATAGGCCCGAAACGCCCGACCGGTTCGGGTCAGCCATGCGTGGCTCGCCAACCATCACCCACAGTTCGGCTCGCCGGCCGGTCATCATGGCCTGCGTGTAACGCACCACATAGCCGTCTGCGTCCACGCTCACATCAACCGGCCACGGCTCGCTTTCCTTCATTCCTGGCACCTGCGGATGATCCCGCAGCTCCACGTTTGAGGGCACGATTACCGTAAAGCCTCCACTCATCTCCCGCACAATCTCAATAGTGGGCAGGGTCACTGTGAAACGCCTTGCGAGTGGATCGACCGGGGGCAGGCGCAACTGCTGGGGCCCGAGCTTTGGCTCGTAGAACAGCGAGTACGTGTCGCCTGGCCGCAGCCAACTGATGTTCGCGCCGTCGCTCTCGTAGCGTCGCCCACGGTCATCCTCGAAGCCGCGCTGGTTCCCCTGCGCCTGCACCAACTTCACGCCGGACGGCGGGTCTTGCAGGTCGACCAGCACGTGCGTCAGGCGATCGGTGTGGACCACCTCCTCGACGGTGAGGGTAAGGCCGTCGTGGGTGTCACTGCTCTGCGGGTGGAGCGTTGCCGGTTCGACAACCTGTTCATCGCGACCAGGTATGGCCCACGTCATGCGCCACGGGCCAAGCAGGTCGACGCTGGCACTGCGGATGGTCACGTCCATGGGGCCGGAAGGAATCGGCTCTTCGGCAGCGCGGCTCAAGCTCACGGTCACCGAGCCGCGACCATTGCTGTTCGCCGGGCCCGAGTGCCAGCCGGCCTCCGGCGCTTCCACGTGAAAGAAGCTGAGCCGCCTGCCGTCCTGCTCAGGGACCGGCGCGATCTCAAACCGGAGCAGCGTACGGGCCGCCGTCTTCCCTTCGGGAAGCGTGTACTCCTCCGTATCCAGCATGGCGCCGGTCAGCCGCACGGGGAAGCCGGCGACGTTGAGCGCCAGGCTGAGAGGCCAGCGATCGCCGACCTGCGCGCCGTCCGGGACGGTGGTGCGGAACGTGTCGCTGATCTGGATTTCACTCTGGATGCTCTCGACCTGGAGCGTCACCTCGCGTGCAAACGCGGAGAGCGGCTCGACCGACACTTCCCCATCCACACTCTGCACCGCTGGTGTGGGCGTCGCGCTCGAGTCTTCTGCCACGGCCTTCTGAACCACTGCGACCGCCACGCTGCCACTTCCCGACGACGACTTGAAGCCGTAGACGTGACCGGCGTTGTCGAACAGGGAGGGCATCGCCACGCCCCCGTTCAACCCGTAGATCTGCAGTGCCGCATCGGTCCACGTGCCGCGCAGCTTGATGACGGTCTCGTCCGCCATGTGGGCTACGTTCTCAACCGAGAGGGTCACGCCGTGATGCGTGTCGCTCGCGCCCACTGGCTTGTAGGGTTCGGGGAAGCGCTGCGCGGCGCCCGGTGCATCGGCAGAGACTAACGCAACGGGGATGCGCCAGTCTTCCGGCGCCCGGCCAGGGGAGACGAGCGGCAGGCGGTCCATCTCAAGGGTGAAGTTCATCACGCCGGCGGGCAGGCCGGCAAACTCCAGCCGGCTTTCGGCCTCCCCGTACTGCAAGAACAGCTCCTTGAAGTCCAACGCCGCGCCGTCAGGCAGGCGGAGGCGGCCGGAGAAATCGTTGATGTTCTTACTCACGCCCGCGCCGCCGGGGAAGATCGTGTCGCTGGGCGGCAGACCGAAGCTGCGCACGACCAGCCGCGTGCGTTCGCGCTCCGCAATCACCTGCTCGATGCGCACCATCACGCCATCGCGCGTCGATTCGACTGGCACAACGAGGACCCGCGTGTCCTTCAAATTCACGAAGCCGATGCCTGGGACGTAGCCCAGGAGCCGCTGCACTTCTGCCCACACCCGCTGCGGCCCAAGCGCACCCACGGCGATCGCCAGAACAACCAGCAGCGCGACCGTGACCGTGACCCAGCGGACCCCGCGCGGGGCGGTAAGCCAGCCATCCCAAAACCGCGCAGCACCCGGCGTCACCGCGGCCGCCTGCAGGGCTGCCGCGGTGGCTTGCGCAGCCAAGTCTTGCTCGAGCCTGGCAACGAACGCCGGAGAGGGTTCGCCCACCACATAGTACGCCAACAACCTCTGCTCAACGGCTCGTTCCCCCAAGCCGAGCTCAGAATCAGCGCGCATCGTCGCCCTCCCATTCGTCGTGCAGCCGGCCGAGCAGCCGGTGGACTGCCATCTTCACCGCCGCTTCGCGCTTGCCGAGCACCGCGCCGATCTCGCGGTAGGTCAGGCCGGCGGCGTAACGTAGTCGAAGAAGCTCACGTTGGTCCTCGTCCAAGCGCGCCAGCTGCTGCGTGAGTTCGGTGCGTGCTTCCTGCTCCAGCGCGAGGGTCACAGGGTCAGGGTCGGGGGACGGAGCGGTGACCGCCGCGTCGATGGCCTCGACGGGACGTGTACCCCTGTAGTGGGCTGCCACCTTGCGCCGCGCGATAGAGAATAACCAGGCTGGAAACAAACCGCGCTCCCGGTAGCCCGGCAGCGCGGCCAGTGCCTCTGTGAACACCTCGGCGGTTACGTCTTCCGCGTCCGCCCGGTTGCCCACCCGGCTGTAGACGTAACGGTGGACGGGACTGGCATAGCGGCGGTACAGTGCCGCGAATGCCGCAGGACGGCGCTGCGCCTCTGCTACAAGCAGGGCATCGGTTTCGACCGGCGGTGAGTGGGTCGCCTCCGCCAGGACCAGCTCAGCCATCGCTCCTCCGGGTTAGTTTCGAGCGTCGCGTGCTTCTATCAAGTATATTGCATCTAGCAGCGAAAGGTAACGCGCGGAGGCGAGTTTAAAGACGAGCACTAACAGGCCGAGCACGAGTTCGCTCGAGCAGATCTGCATTAAGAAGAAAGTCGAAGCTGCCTACCTCCTCTCCCGTATAGTATCGTCCAATATGCAATCAGACTGCATAATGGCCGATAGGCGTCACACTGTCCACAAGGGCAACAAGATAGCAGTTACCTAGAAAAAACAACTTGACTACGGTTGGTACGACGCATATACTTGCTTTATGAACCTGCTGTTCGAGTGGGATGCTGAAAAGGCTGCCAGCAACCTGAAGAAACACAAGGTGGGCTTCGATGAAGCCAAGACCCTCTTCAACGACCCCCTGTTGGCAACTTTTTCCGATGGCGAGCATTCTTCGTACGAGCAGCGATTCGTGAGCATCGGTGTTTCTGCAAAGGGTCGCGTGTTGTTATTAGTGCACACAGAGACCATAAGCGGCAATGACGTTGTGATTCGACTGATAAGTTGTCGCCGGGCGACCGCGGCGGAGCGGAAGTTCTATGAAGAAGCAGAATGAAGGAAAGATGGGATACGATAACGACGATATGGCGCCCGAGTATGACCTGAAGGGCAAGCCATATGTGCGCGGCAAGTACTACGAGGCATACCAGGCTGGTCATGAGGTTCGGATCAAGGAGCCAGATGGCAGCACCACCGTTCGCTACTTCACCCTGGAGGAAGGCGCAGTACTCCTCGAGCCGGAAGTCAAAGCCTACTTTCCAGATTCGAAGAGCGTGAACCGCGCCCTCCGCTCGCTCATCGACCTGATTCCAAAGAAGCGTGAGCAGCGGGCGGCCGGCAGCCGGCGGAGCAGGCGGAAGCTGGAGCTCTGAACTACACACTCTTGTAGAGAGTGTGCGCCGATTCGCTTTGCGCATGTGTGGCTGCACACCATGCCAAAGGGTCTTTCAGGCACATCTGTTGCGTCTGCACGGCCAATTGCCTGGCGAGCTTCCGGCTTACCGCACTGACTCCGCCATGTGGATCAGGTCTTCGAGCGTCACCTGTGTGAATTGCGTCGTACAAAACAACATGTAGGTGGCCTCGGCGCCCTCCGGCTGCCACAGCAGCGTCATGTTCCGCTCCGATTGCCACTGCCCGTTTTCCCATCCGCCGCGCACAAGCGCACCGGGTTGGCCGTTGATCACGACCTCCTCCACGCTGCTTTCGCTGCCGACCAGCCACTGACCCCAACTACTTGCCGGATGGTCGATGTCGATGTACATGTGAATGCTCTGAGGATGTGCCGGATCCAACCAGGTGAAGCTGACTGTCTGGCGATCGGTGCCAGACGTATGCAACCAGATGCGCACCTGATCCTCCTGCAGCACGAATCCTTCCGGCACCCACGCCGGCAAGCGCAGCTCGAATGGCAGCGTCGCCCGCGCTTCGGCCAGGCTCACAACGCGCTCTGGGATGATGGTGGCGCCACTGGAATCGGGCGGCGGGGCAGTAAAGTCGAAGGTGATGCCTCCGATCGTGCGGATCAGTTGCCCGACGGTCGCCCGCGCCCCCGGCGCGGCGAGCAGCACCGGCGCGGCAATCAGGCACAGCGCGGCCAACCCGGCTGCAAAGCGCCTGGCGGGCGTAAACACCAACCGGGCATAACCGGCCGGCCGCCGCTCTTGGGTGAGCCGCGCATAGAGATCGTCGGCGAAGGCGCGGTGCGGGGTACGCCGGTACTGGATCAAGAATTCGTCGTTCATGCTTGCTCCTCCCATGCAGCACGCAGCTTGCCAATGGTCCGGTGCAGGATTGTGCCTACGTTCGATTCGCTGAGGCCGGTCACTGCGGCAATGGCTCGGTTCGTCATCTCGCCGCCATACTTGAGCGCGATCAGTTCGCGTTCGCGGGGCGGCAGCTGCGCCAGCAGCACGCCCAGCCGCGCCAGGTCAGCCTGCCGCTGCACTGTTTCCGCCAACGGATCTCCATCCGCCGGATGGGGATCAGACGGATCGGAGTCCGCAGGATCGGGCAGATCGGCGAGGCTGACATCGCGCCGCGGCCGGCGCAGATGGTCGGCCGCCACGCGGCGGGCGATGCCGAACAACCAGGCCTCGAAAGCGCCCAGGTCCCAGCGATAGCGCTCGCGGCCACGCCATGCTTTCTCAAAGGTGGTTGCTGTCAGGTCTTCAGCGGTTTGGTCGTCGCCCAGGCGATAGCGAAAGAAGTTGTAGACGCGCGGCAATTGCTCCTGATAGACCTCCGTCCAATCTATCGCGTCCTTGGCCCGGCTTGCCTGGCCAGTGAAGACATCCCAGATGCTTGTCATATCACTCATTAATACGCAGCCGCGGCCAAAGTATCACAAGGGTGCTCACTGGAGACTGGCGCTCTGTCCCAAAATCAGTCATCCACAGAGGCGACAAACAGCCGTTGGCGTGCCGGGCATCGGTGGCATCTGTGGCACGTCAACGGCTGCGCGTAACCCCGGCAACGGACCTACTGCCCAGCCGCCGCCCGCAGCGCCTCATCCACAGGCATCTCGTCCATCATAGCGGCGCGAATGGCTTCCCGCAATGCCTGGATCGCTGCCCCACCCGCATCCAGGGGCGGCGCCAGATGCTCGAGCGCGTACCGGTAGACGCTGTGCACGGCCGGATCAACCCCTGTGAGTGATGCGTTGGCCTCAAATCGCGATCGCCTGGCAGGAACCCATCGTTCAGAGTAGCCCGCTGCGCGTGACGCCACCGCCAGCCAGCGCCAGCTTTCCTCGGGGTGCTGCGTCGCAGCGCTCATGGCGAGCGCGTCCACGGACTGCTCCAGCGGAGTGGTCCGTGAGTTCGTTCCTACGGGAAACGGCGCCACGCCGATCCGCGCCGCCAGGCCCTGGCTATCCGGCGCCACTCCGTTCGCAAATCCGGAGAACATAGCTGTGGTTGCCCAGGGATTGGCATCGCTGCCCGATCCGCTGCTCTGCCCAGGCTCTGCATATGTCGCCGGTATGGGCATGACCTGGTGCACCTTGACCAGGTCCAGGTACCATTGGGCCGCGGCCTGGGTCCCCGGCGCTGCCAGACCGGCCAAACCACCCTCAAGGAGACGCGCGTCTTGTGCGCGCAGCAGGCCGAATTGCGAAGGCCAACTTTCTGTGAAACCCCAGCGCGTACTCCCGTCCGCCCGGATCTGTGTAAGCGCCTCGGCAGCACGCAGGAAGTCGTCCCAGGTCCAACCGGGGACAGGATAGGTGAGCCCGGCCTGGTCGAACAGGTATTGGTTGTAGTAAATCAGTTGCAGCAGCAGGCCCCGCGGGATGCCCCAGGTCTGCGCGTCGCTTTGCAGCATCTCCAGCGCGCCAGGATAGAAGTCAGCCTCATCAAAGGACGCGTCGGATGCAATGAACGGAGAGAGATCGCGCAGGACTCTTTCAGCGGCGCCGGTCCGAATCATGGTGAGGAGCGAATCTCCGCACAGGGTGTCCACATGCGCCGCGGCCGCCTCGATGCCCTCAGGTCGCATGGCCGCTGTCTCGGGAGTTACTCCCAGGTCCTCCAGCGCCTTGAGCTGAACAGAGACGCCCGGATTTGCCGCCTGGAAGGCCTCGACTGCGGGCGCATAGAGGGGCAGACGCTCCTGCCAGCACGCAAAAGTGATCACGGTGCCGCCAGCCTCCGGCGTAATGGTCGCAGGCGCGGGCGTAGCTGTCATCGTGACGATGGCTGTCTGCTCGGCCGCCGGCGCTTCAGGCGCGCCACGCACGTGCCCCTGCGCGACCAGGTCGGCCAACGCCTGCTCGGCGGTCTTCTCGCCCTTCACCACTGCCACCACCGCCTCCATCTGGGCCACGTAGTCTGAGGGGAGCTTTCCCGGGAACGCTGCCAGGTGGTCCAGCCCGTAACGAAACGCCGCAGTGTTGGCCCCGTCCAGCTTCGACCAGAAACTTGCGGCCTCGGCCAGTGAGCGGCGCGCCTGGATATGCTCGGCGTCAGGCAGATGCTGCGACAGATAGCTGATCCAGCGCCAACTGGCGTCGGGCTGGGCGGTCTGGCCGCTCATGACCATGCCCGTCAGGGTGTGCATGGGAATCTGCGGCTCGCCCGCCCGGCTCTCAGGGTAGGGGACGAGGTGATCCGCTTCCGCTTCCGCCCACCAGGTTGCATCCCACATCGCGCTCTTGTTGCCGTTGCGATAGGGGTCCAGATCAACGCCCGAATAGGTCTTGCCCGATTCCCAGCCCAGTGTGACGGGCGCCGGCGCCGCCCCCGTGAGGACGTACAGCGTCTCGTACCAGGCCAAGACCTCCGCCAGTGTGGCGTAGTCCGGCCCTGCCTGCCAATCCGAGTTCCAGACACTCATCAGGCGCCTGTTAATGAGGCCGGTGCCCGCATCGCTGAAACCCCAGCTCACGACCTCGTCTTCCTGGCGCTGGGTCAACTTGACCGCCGCAGCCAGGAACTCGTCCCAGGTCCAGCCGGGCTGCGGATAGGGCACGCCGGCCGCGTCAAAAGCGGCGGGCTTGTAGGCAACGAGACCGATCTGGAAATAGGTCGGCACGGACAGAACGGCCCCACCCACCTCCTCCCACGTGTGAAGCAGCCCCGGGTAAAGATCGTCCGGCTGAAACGATGCGTCGGCGGCGATGAAGGGCGCCAGGTCCCGCGCCGCGCCGATCTGCAGGTGCGTGGGCGACGGCATCGCGCAATAGACGTCCGCCGTCGCTGCTGCCTTCTTTACCGCCTCCTCATACGATGCCTCGTCCGAACCAAAGAGGTAGACCGGGGTGTAGTGCACCTTGATATCGGGATTCTGCGCCTCGAAATCCGAGATGACCGTGCGAAGTGCGTCGTGGTCCGTGATGGCCTCGCACTGGAACTCGATTTCTGAGATCGCGGCTGACGCAGGTGGGACCGCAGCAGCCGGCTCCACCGCAGGCCGCGTCCGATCCGGCACGCGCATCCCCAACCAGACCGCCGCAACGAACAGAATCAAGGCACCCGCCGGCGCCAGCAACTGCCTGGGAGTCCACGGCTGGCGCACCCGTCTGGGCGGAACGATAACCGGCTCCCTCGGGATCGATACACGCGGTCCCGGCGCC
>CAYLZG010000102.1:8485-14381 GCA_964387985.1 uncultured Anaerolineales bacterium
CACGTCGCGCAGGCTGCGAACCTCCGCGTCCATCTGCCGGTACGCGGCCAGGTCAGATGCGCAGACCTGACATGTCTGCAGGTGCTCGTCCAACTCCTGTCGTTGGGACAGCGACAGGCTTTCGTACACCGCCACCCAGTTCTGATATTCGGCATGGCGCCTCATGGCAACCCTCCCCCTGCCCCGTCATGGCGGGGTCCATAGGCATTCCTGAACATCTCGCGCGCCCGCCTGATGCGCATCTTGGCCGCGCCCTCGCGGATGCCGAGCGCGCCGGCCACTTCCCGCACGGTCAATCCGTAGTACACGTACAAAAGCAGCGCCGCGCGATAGTCAAGCGGCAGCGCTGCCAGTGCACGCTCCACCGAGTCCCGCTCGCGCGCAGCATCTGCCACATCCGGTCGGGGCGCATGCAACTCATCCGCCTGGCTCCACGGCAGCCACGTGAACTGCCGGCCGCGGCGCAACGCGTCGAAGGCGACGTTGGTGGCAACGCGATACAGCCACGCCCGTCGATTTTCGATAGCATCGAGTTGGCGGCGGGCGTTGAACGCACGCAGGAAGGTCTCCTGCACCAACTCCTCGGCAGTCTCCCGGTTGTCTACAAGGCGGTACAGATAGGCGAAAATCGCGTCGCTGTAGTGGTCGAAGAGCTGGCTGACCAACAACGCCGTGCCATCGCCCTCCATGGCCTGTGTGATCATGGCGCAATCCTTGGCTCAGGTGGTGGCGAACGTGATAGGTGTCTTCTAAGGAGTATGACGGCTGAAGGGAGAGGAAAGTAACAAAAAACAAGACCCCCGATCATGCAAGGCTTCCGAGGTTGTGCCAACCTGCGGTTGGCCTGAAATCTCGGAAGCCTGGTCGGATCGGAGGTCTTGCGAATCGCGTCTAGTAGATGTCGCGCACCGTATTGTAAACGTTGAACTTGCCGGTCGGCGTCACCAGGTCAGGCACGCGGGCCACTTCCTCGAGCGTCTTATCGTCGTAGACCACGATCTCGCCGACCTGCCCCGGGACGTCCGCACGGCCCCAGACGCTGACCCACACCTGCGTGCCCTCCTTGTTGTACTCGAAATGCACCGCGCGGCCGTAGTCCGCGATCTCCCAACACTTTTCGGTCTTCGTCGGGTTGGCCTTGGCGATCACGCACACGCTGCGTTGGATCTTCTCGTCCGGGTTCAGGCCGAAATCCACCCAGATCCACGGGCTGTTCGGGTGCGACTTCACGAACAGGCTGCCGCCGCCGGGCAGCGGGATGTTGCGCACGACCTTCCAGGCCTGGAAGGGATGCCCCTCCGGGTCGGTGCCGATCGCAACCAGGGACCCCTCGCCCAGGTGCGACGTGCTCCACACCGGCCCATACTCAGGATCGATCCAGTTCGCGCCGCGGCCGGGATGCGGGATCTTGGCGGTATCCACGATCGCAGCCATCTTGCCCTCGAGCGCGTCCACGACCGCGATCCTGTTGGCGTTGTTCGCCGCCACCAGGAAGTAACGCCGCGTTGAATCCCAGCCGCCGTCGTGCAGGAAGCGCTCCGCTTCGAGCATCTTGATCGTGGGCGCCTTCGGATCGGTGTAGTTCACCAGCCAGACCTGGCCGGTCTCCTTCACGTTGACGATCCACTCAGGCTTGAAGTGCGAGGCGACGATGGCCGCCACGCGCGGCTCAGGATGATACTCTTCGGTATCGTAGGTGTAGCTGCGCGTGCTGACGATCTTGAACGGCTCCAGCGTCAGGCCGTCCAGGATCACGAAGTGCGGCGGCCAGTAGCAGCCCACGATCGCGTATTTGTCGGAGAAGTCACCCTCGGGGCCGCTGTACTTGCTGCCCTCCATCGAGCGCGCGTCGTAACACAGCTTGGCCTCTGCGACCACGTCCGGCTTCTCCATCCACAGGTCGATCAGCGATGCCTTCCCATCGCGGCCGATCACGTAAACGTAGCGCCCGGTCGCGGACATGCGCGAGATATGCACTGCGTAGCCCGTATTGACGGTGTTGACCACTTCGAAGGTGTCGCCGTCGATGATCGCCACCTGGCCCGCGTCACGCAGCGTGACCGCCACAAAGTCTTCCCAGTCGCGGCTGTGCTGCGGCGCGCTGGGCCGTCTTTCGGGCGGCACCAGCACCTTCCAGGTCTCACGCATCTGTTCGAGCGACATCTCCGGCGGCGCGGGCGGCTCGTTCTGCAGGAATTTCGCCATCATCTCGGCCTGCGACTGGGTCAGCACCCCCTGCTTGCCCCAGTCGGGCATCCCGCGCGGGGTGCCGTTGAAGATGATCGAAGCCAGCGCAACCGTGCCCTTGGGCGCGGTCTGGTCCGGCGTCAGCGCGGGACCGGTCGCGCCGTTACGCAGCGTGCCGTGGCAGCCCGCGCAGCGGTCGAAGAAGATCTGGCTCGTGCTGGCGAACTCCTCCTCCGTGAGAGAAATCGCGGTCGCGGGGACGGCAGCCCCAGGCGCTGCGGCGCCCGCCGTCTCTTGCGGAACTGCCGGCAGGGCTTCCATCTTCTCGGGCAGCCCGGCCAGGTACTCGACCATCGCGGCAAGCTCCTGGTCCGTGAGGGCCTGGGCCAATGTGGCGGGCATCAGTCCTTTCTGGCACGTTCCGCCCGGGCAACCTTCGGAGATGTGCGCGTCGGGGTCAACGATTGCTTCGCGCACGTAGTCCACCACGGTTTCTGCCGAGCCGGTGTAAGACGCGCTGTTGAGCGCTGCCTGGGCTGTTTCGCCCATTCTGGACAGGTCAGGGCCGATCGTCCCAGTGGCGTTCGCCACCCCTGGGATGATGTGGCACGCGCCGCAGCCGCCCTCCTGGAATGCTGCAGCGAGCATCTGAGACTCTGACGTCTGGCCGGCAGCCTGTTCGCCCGGTTGGGTCTGCGCGGCAGGTTGCGCTTGCGTGGAAGTCGTGGGTGCACCACGCGCCGGTCTGGTCTCAACGGACGTGTCCAGATCGCGCACGCCAGTGACCGCGGGCGCAACCCGGACCACGGCTGTGGGCTCGATCTTTGCCGGCGAGGCCGGCGCAAACGCGGGCGTGCAGCCGCTCAGCACGAGGATCGCGGCAAGCGCCAGGACTGCTAGGTGGACTCGATTGGTCATAAGTTGCTCTCTCCAAGACCACTACGGGGGCCGGCAGACATGGCCAAAAACGGTGATACAGGGTCGTGCCAGATCAGGACTATGAATGATGCCTACACAATACAGGCAATCCTCACCGAGCACAGTGACAAAGATCACTATCCTTAGGCTTGTCGCACCGCGGCGGGTATGCTACACTCACCATAACAGAAGACAAGGGGGTCATCTATTGTGAATACTCAGGATTATATTGCTCTGGAAGACCGTTATGGAGCGACGAACTATAAGCCGCTCGATGTGGTGCTCGCCCGAGGGGAGGGGATCTGGGTCTGGGATGTCGACGGCAACCGGTACATGGACTGCCTCTCGGCCTACTCCGCGATAAACCAGGGCCACTGCCATCCAAAGATCCTTGCCGCCATGCAGGAACAGGCTGCCAGGCTCACCCTGACATCTCGTGCCTTCCGCAACGACCAGTTAGGGCTCTTCTACCAGGAGCTCTGCGAGCTGACCAACTCCCACATCGTCCTGCCTATGAACAGCGGCGCCGAGGCCGTTGAGACATGCATCAAGGCAGCACGCAAATGGGGTTACAAGGCTAAGGGCGTGCCCGAGGGCCAGGCGGAGATCATCGTCTGCGAAAACAACTTCCACGGCCGGACCGTGACCATCGTCGGCTTCAGCACGGAAGCTCAGTACCGCGATGGATTCGGCCCGTTCACACCCGGATTCAAGATCATCCCGTTCGGCGATGCGCAGGCGCTCGAGGATGCCATCACCCCTAACACCGTTGCATTCATGGTCGAGCCCATCCAGGGTGAGGCCGGCATCATCGTGCCGCCCGAGGGCTATCTTCGCGACGTGCGGCGCATCTGCACCGAGAGGGATATCGCCTTCATGACCGACGAGATCCAGACCGGGCTTGGGCGCACGGGCAAGCTGCTGGCCGAAGAACACGATGGGGTCGAGGCGGACCTGACGATGATCGGCAAGGCGCTGTCGGGCGGCTTCTATCCGGTTTCGGCCGTACTGGCGAACACCGACCTGCTGGGGGTGTTCAAGCCCGGGGACCACGGTAGCACCTTCGGCGGCAACCCGCTGGCCTGCGCGGTGGCCCGCATGGCGCTCAAGGTCCTGGTCGAAGAGGGGATGATCGAAAATGCGGCCGCGATGGGCGACTACATGATGGGTCGCCTGCAGCGCATGGAGAGCCCCTACATCAAGGAAGTACGCGGCAAGGGGCTGCTCATCGGCGTCGAGCTGTACCCTGAAGCTGGCGGCGCGCGGCGCTTCTGTGAGTCGCTGATGGATCGCGGCCTGCTGTGCAAAGAAACGCACCAGCATGTCATCCGCTTCGCGCCACCGCTGATCATCAAGAAGGATGAGGCGGACTGGGCGCTGGAGCGCATCGAAACAGTCCTGGCAGGCTAAGGGGAGCTTCAAAAAAACGTTCCGGCTCAGGGGCGGTGATACGCCGTCCCTGGAACCGGAACGTTCGCTGATCGATTTCGTCGACGGCCTGTCAGAAGCCCTCGAAGAGGTTCGTGTTACGATCGGGCAAGGTCGAACCGGTCAAGGTTCATGACCTTGTTCCACGCCGCAACGAAGTCGCGCACGAACTTCTCCTGTGCGTCGTCACATGCATATACCTCCACCAGCGCCCGGAGCAGGGAGCTGGAACCAAAGACCAGGTCGACCCGGGTGCCGGTCCACTTGAGTTCGCCAGTTGCGCGATCGCGACCCTCGAACACATTGGCGTCGTCCGCAGTTGCCTTCCACGCCGTGCCTATATCGAGCAGATTCACGAAGAAGTCATTGGTGAGCGTCCCCGGCCGCTTGGTGAAGACGCCATGCTGAGACTTCCCGTAGTTGGCATCCAAGGCTCGCAGGCCGCCAACGAGGACCGTCATCTCAGGAGCGGTCAGCGTCAGCAGCTGCGCACGATCGACCAACATTTCCTCTGCCGGACGTCCGTGCTTCGCCCTCAGGTAGTTGCGGAACCCGTCGGCAGCCGGCTCGAGCACCGAGAATGACGCGACGTCGGTTTGCTCCAGTGAAGCATCCGTACGTCCGGGCGTGAAGGGGACGGTCACATCGAAACCGGCATTCTTTGCAGCCTGCTCGACCGCTGCGCATCCGCCCAGGACAATCAAGTCGGCGAGCGAAACCTTCTTCCCTCCAAACTGCGTGCTGTTGAAAGCCCTTTGGATCTCCTCAAGGGTTTGCAGCACAGTCCTCAGCTGGTCAGGTTGGTTGACTTCCCAATCTTTTTGCGGCGTAAGACGGATGCGCGCGCCGTTCGCACCGCCGCGCTTGTCAGATCCGCGGAAAGTGGAGGCCGATGCCCAGGCCGTCGACACAAGCGCCGGGATCGACAGCCCCGAGGCAAGAATCCTGGCCTTGAGGTCAGCGATGTCGGCCGCACCGATCAGGACATGATCGACTGCGGGGACCGGATCCTGCCAGACCAGCTCTTCCGCCGGAACCTCCGGGCCGAGATAGCGCGCGCGCGGGCCCATGTCGCGGTGCGTCAGCTTGAACCATGCGCGGGCGAACGCATCCGCGAACTCCTCCGGGTGCTGGTGGAAGCGACGCGCGATCGGCCCATAGATGGGATCCATCCGCATGGCCATGTCCGCGGTGGTCATAATGGTCGTGACCTTCTTCGTTGGATCATGGGCGGCGGGGGCAAGATCCTTTTCCGCGGGATTGACCGGGACCCACTGCCAGGCGCCGGCCGGGCTCTTCACGAGATCCCAATCGTAGCTGAACAGCATGTCGAAGTAACCCATATCCCACTTGATCGGGTTCG
>CAYLZG010000102.1:14391-14619 GCA_964387985.1 uncultured Anaerolineales bacterium
GTCCAGGCGCCCTCGATGCCGCTGGAGATCGTGTCGCCACCCCTGCCGCTGCCGAAGTTGCTGAGCCAGCCCAGGCCCTGCGACTCGATGGGCGCGGCTTCCGGTTCGGGACCGACATGGGTCGCAGGACCGGCGCCGTGGCACTTGCCAAATGTGTGCCCGCCCGCGACGAGCGCCACGGTTTCTTCGTCGTTCATCGCCATACGCGCAAACGTCTCGCGAATGTCC
>CAYLZG010000102.1:14629-16011 GCA_964387985.1 uncultured Anaerolineales bacterium
GCGACCGCGCTGGGCACGCCGTTGGGACCTTCGGGGTTCACGTAGATCAGGCCCATCTGCACGGCCGCGAGGGGGTTTTCGAGCTCGCGCTCACCACTGTAGCGCTCGTCAGCAAGCCACTCGCCCTCGGCTCCCCAGTAGATCTCTGCTTCTGGCTCCCAGACATCCTCGCGCCCGCCGGCGAAGCCGAAGGTCTTGAGGCCCATCGACTCCAGCGCGCAGTTGCCCGCAAGGACCATCAGGTCGGCCCAGGAGATCTTCTTGCCGTACTTTCGCTTGATCGGCCACAGCAAGCGCCGTGCCTTATCGAGGTTCACGTTGTCCGGCCAGCTGTTGAGGGGCGGGAAGCGTTGGGTGCCGGATCCCGCGCCGCCACGGCCATCGCTGATGCGATAGGTGCCTGCACTGTGCCACGCCATCCGGATGAAGAGCCCTCCGTAGTGACCGTAGTCAGCCGGCCACCACTCCTGCGAGTCGGTCATCAGCGCATAGAGGTCCTTCTTCACGGCCTCAAGGTCGAGCTTCTTAAATTCCTCGGCGTAGTTGAACTCCTCGCCCATGGGGTTGGACAGGGAAGAATGCTGGTGGAGAATCCCAAGATCTAACTGGTCCGGCCACCAGTCCCGGTTCGACGTGCCTCTGCCGGGCATCCGCTTGCTTGCGCTGCCCTCTGCCGGGCTCTTGCCATCTTCGCTCACAGTGTCTGTTCCTTTCTTGGTGTGAATTGTTGATCTTCGCCATAGCTCATAAGAGTGTCCCCAGTCCCGCTCTGCTGGCTCTGCCGGCAATCCGGACATATCCCGTAGAAATCGAGCCGGTGGCTGATAACCTCGTAGCCCGTCAGTTCTGCCACCTCCTGCGCGAGGTCGTCCACAAGGCTCACCTGCGGATCCATGATCTTCCGGCAGCGGACACAAATCAGGTGCGGGTGGGGATAAGGCCGGCTGCCGTCGTAACGATTGTCCTCGTGGCTAAAGCCAAGCTCAAGCACTTCGCCCAACTCCTTCAGGAGATTGAGCGTCTTGTAGACGGTCGCCGGGCTGGTCGTGGGGAATTGGGACTTGATCTGCTCGTACAAGTTTGATGCACTGGGATGCCCCTCGCTGGAAGCGATGAGCCGCAGCAGTGCCACGCGTTGAGGTGTGAGGCGGTAATCGCTCCCCTTTAGCCGGGCCACCAGCTGCTGGAATCGAGACTCTGCATCGGACATCGCAAGGCACCTTAATGGAATCTAAAATCTACGGAGAATGAATTTCTATAAAGTATGATAGTCGATCCTCGCAGTCCTGTCAAATTACGAAGGTGACCGCGTTGAAGAACTCACCCCTCTTTAGCTGCTTCTGACCGGCCAATTCTCCATACGCCGCGCCGCCCAGAATCAG
>CAYLZG010000103.1:0-1063 GCA_964387985.1 uncultured Anaerolineales bacterium
CCCGAGGTGGAGGCGTGCAATCCCCTCGCGCCGCTCCACAACCCCACCTCCATGAGCGTGATCCATCTGTGCCGCGCGGAGCTGCCCCACGTGCTGCAGTATGCGGTCTTCGACACGGCTTTCCACGCGACGCTGCCCGAAGTGGCCTGGCGGTACGCCTTGCCCCTGGAGCTGGCCGACCGTTTCGGCTATCGCAAGTTCGGCGCGCATGGCCTGTCCTACCAGTACGTCACGGGGGAGGTCGGCCGTGTGCTGGGCCGCCCGGTCGAGGACCTGAGGATCATCGCCTGCCACCTGGGCACCGGCGGGTCGAGCGTTGCGGCGATCGATGGCGGGCGCAGCGTGGAGACCTCGATGGGCTTCACGCCGCTGCCCGGCCTGGTGATGAGCACCCGCAGCGGCGATGTCGATCCCGCGATCGTGCTGTCGTTGATCCGCGAGCACGGCTACACCCCTGAGGCGGTGGACCGGCTGCTGAACCGCGAGAGCGGGCTGATCGGCGTCTCGGGCGCGTCCAGCGACCTCCTCGAGCTGATCCGGCTGGCCGATGAGCAGGGGGACCGCCGCGCGGCGCTGGCCGTGGCGATGTACATCCACCGGCTGAAGCTCTACATCGGCGCGTACGCGGCCGCCCTGGGCGGCTTCGATGTGCTCGCCTTCACCGATTCCATCGGCGTGGCCGGCTGGCAGGTGCGCGAGCGGGCCTGCGCCAGCCTGGGGTGGTGCGGCGTGATCCTCGACCCTGAGGCGAACCGCCGCGCGCCGGCCCATGCGGCCGCCATCGTGAGCGCGGCCAAGAGCCGCGTCACCGTCATGTCCATCCCCACCGACGAAGAGCTGATGATCGCGCGCGCGGGGGTGGGGCTGCTGGGGGGTTAAGCGGCCTGGACCGGCTGCACCAGCTGGATCAGGTTGCCGCAGGTGTCCTCGAACATGACCGCGATGATCGGGCCCATGTTCTCTGGCTCCCCGCGGAAGATGACCCCGTGCTCCCTGAGCCGCCTGACTTCGCCGCGGATGTCGTTCGTGGTAAACGCGGTGAATGGGATTCCCGCGTCGTACA
>CAYLZG010000103.1:1153-8052 GCA_964387985.1 uncultured Anaerolineales bacterium
CCTTCTGGTAGGTCCGTGCGAACGGATAGCCCACTGGCTCCAGGGATAGCTCCACGCCTTCGACCCCGTCGGGCGAGGTGACGGTCAGCCACCGGTACTGGCCCACCGGGATGTCCGCCATCTTCTGGAACCCCAGCGCCTCCGTATAGAACTTCAGGGCCTTCTGCTGGTCGTCAACCAGCACACTGGTGATGTTGATACGCATGCTAACCTCCTGTTCTTCGTCGCGTTCGCGGATCCCCTCGACTACGGCTCGATGTACGGCTGGAGCTTCTACGATCCCGATGGCCACCATTGGGAGGTCATGTGGATGGATCCGGCCGTGATCCAATAGGGCAGGCGCGGGCGCCGGCTTGCTGCTGCGCATCGATTTCCAGAAGAATGACCTGCGCCCGCTCCACTTCAGCGCGGTCCTGCCGCCGACTGCCCATTTCCAGGAGCGAAATGGCGAGGTCGTACCGCATCTTCAGTTGCTCGGCGAGTTCAACACTCCGTTGCCACCACTTCTGTGCGCTCTTGCGATCCCCTCGAACCCACTCGTACGTGCCGCGCAACCGCATCACCTCTGCCATGGCGGGTCGAAATCGCCGCGCGTTTTTCAGCGCGGACTCGATGGCCTGTGACGTCTTCCCCAGCCACTGGCTTCTCTCGGAGCCTGCCTCGTGCTCGGCAGCCTGTACATAGGCTTCGACAAGACCGGCCCAGAACGGCGCGGCGTTGTGAGGTTGCACGTGATGCTCCGTGGCCAGCCGCCGCGCCTCCTCCAGCGCGGCAAGAGCAGCTTCCCGCTTTCCCTGGCGCAACAGGCATTTAGCCAGGTCTCCGCGAGCCTCCACGCGGTTCAGGTCATCCGGCACCGTATCTGCCAGCTCCACGGCGCGCTCCAGCACGCGTTGCGCGTCCTCCATCCGGCCGAGGTGCACCAGCGCCCGTCCTGCACGGCCTGCGCCGACGCAGCACGCCTCCAGGTCGGCATTCTCGTCACCGGTGCGCACCAACTCTTCGCTAAGGGCCAGGGCTCGCTGTGCATCTCCCTTGCAGATGAGGGCTGAAGCCACTACCCATACGGCTGTCGTTCGCTCGCGCAATCCTCCTGCTTCGCCCAGCACGGCGAGTGAGCGCTCGCCATGCTCCAACGTACTGTCCCATTGGCCTGATAGCCATGCATGGTGGGCTGCTGCATGGTGTGCCTGCGCTAATGCCGCGGGGTCCTGCAACTGCTCCGCTAGGCTGACGGCCCGCGTGCTGTAGGATCTAGCGAGTCGCCCGAGGGACATGAAATCGAAGACGGTCGTTAGCCCGGCGCAGGAGCGCGCAATCCACGGCACGCAACCGCTGGACTCGGCCAGATTCAGAATTCTGAAGGCCAGCAGCAGAAAGCGTTCCTGACGGCTGCTGAAGAAGTCGATGAAGCTGATCAGGTACGAGATGTCCATTTCCTGCTGGATGGGTTCGGGAATTGCGCCGACCGCGGATGGCGTGGAGAGCCGGGGCAGCAGGCGATGCACAGCCTGCCGCATGATCTGGCCCAATAGCGCAAGCTGCACCTGCGCCCGACCCTCGGGCAAGCCGATGCCTAGCAAGCCGAGCGCGCGTTGCAGGTGCTCTGCGGCCTCCTGGTAGTTGCCCTGGCGAAAGAGCGCTTCGCCGATCTTCCGCTCCAAGGCCACCTGCTCCAGCGGGTTCCAGCCTTCTCCGTAGGCCTGAGCGTAAGCACTCTGCGCGGCCAGGTAGTACTGCGCCGCTTCGCCCGGCGCAATCAAAGCGCCTGCCCGGTCGCCCGCCCGCTTCAGAAAGTCAGCAGCCTGGTCGGTGGCTCCGGCCGCGGTGAAGTGGCGTGCCAGCTCTCCTGCAACGTCATCCGTTTGCTCCCGGTGCAAGGCTTGCAGTGCGGAGGCAATGGCATCGTGTAGGTGAGGACGCTCGACCGCATCGAGGGTAGAGTAGAGGTACTTCTGGATGAGAATGTGCCGGAAGCGGTAGGTGGACAAACGCTGCCCATCCTGGCGCCGCACGCCTTCAGCCCTGACCAGGCGGTGGCCGCGGTCGAGATCCTCGCTGAGCAACCTGATGGCATCCCCTTCAGCGAGCCCAACCACACGCGCGACGACTTCAGCGGTGAAGGTTTCCCCTTCCACGCCGGCTACCTGCAGAACGTGCCGCTGCTGCTCGTCCAGGCGGGCGACGCGCTCGGCGATCATCGCCTCCACGCGTGCGGGCAGCGCGGACCAATCCAACATTGACCCCACCGACCAGCGGCCTGCGTTGTCTCGCACCAGGCCGCCGCGCTCTTGCAGCCCGCGCAGCAACTCGACCGTGGCCAACGGCTGGCCTTGGGACAGCGCAAAGAGGGACTGCCGGAATTCCTCGTTCAGTTGGTTGGGCTCGCTGTCCAGGAAAGCATCGACAAAGGCTCTCCCCTCGACCAGTCCGAGATCCAACAGATTGTCTCCATACAGCCGGCGGACCTCGTTGAGGGCGGTTTCCAGTGGATGGCGCTCGCCTGCCCGGCCCAAGGCCACTTCGCTGGGGCGATAGGCGCCGAGAATCATGATGCGGCTGCCGGCAATGCGTTTGCCGAGATGGAAAAGTAGGCTGCACGAGCCGCCGTCGGCCCACTGGAGATCATCCAACAACAGCAGCAGTGGGCGTTGGCTCGCCAGCCTGATCAACAGGCGGGAATATTGCTCGAACAGAGCGGCGTGGTGCAGGTTCGGATCGCCGGGCAGCGTGGCATTGCGCTCGACCAGCGTGGCAAGACGTCCGATCCAGGCGTCGCAGTCCGGCCAGGGCGCGGTAGATTCGGCACGGCGAAGCAGCTCGGCGCCGGGCACGAAGACATCCACGAGGTCGGCGCTACCTTCCAGTAGGGCCTGTACCGCCGCCGGCAGCAGACGACGCAGGCGACGTGCCTGTTCGGCGTCCATCGCTTGGGCAGCCAGGCGGCTTTCAACGTCGCCGGTGAGGAGAGTGAGGATTTCGCGGAAGGGCAGATACGGATCGCCGATACCCGCGTATGCGTCGCAGTCGCCTGAGGCAACGACGAGGTCCGGGTAAGCAGCCTGGGCGCGGCGCGCGAATTCCCCGAGCAGTGCCGTCTTGCCCTGGCCCGCTTCACCCACGACAAACGCCACCGTGCCTTGACCCGCTTGGACAGCCTGCAGGAAGCTTTCGAGGGTGCTGAGTTGATCTTCCCGCGCCACAAACGCCGAACGACCTGCCTGTTCGATCTGAGTGGTCGCCGGCCGCAGGCTTGCCGACTGTGTCTTCGCTGCCGGAGGCGCAGAGGCCGCCGCGGACAGCGAGCGTGCAGGCATCCGTCCTTTGTGCAAGGCTTCCAGCTCGGCACCCACCTGCCGCGCGCTGGGGATGCGCTGTTGGCGATCCTTCTCCAACATGCGGTACACCAGGTCGACCAGGGCGTCGGGCAGGCCGGGGACGAGCTCCGCCAGGTCGGGCGTGGGCTGGGTCAGGATGGCGGTGAGGCGTGCGGTGAGGTTGTCGCCCCCGAACGGCGTACGGCCGCCGAGCATCTGGAAGAGCAGGACGCCGAACGCCCAGATGTCCGCGCGTTCGTCGAGCGGCTCCCCCTGGCAGGCCTCCGGGCTGAGATAGTCCACCGTGCCCATCAACATGCCGGACTGGGTCAGTTGGCTGGCTGCGGCGAGGTGGGCGAGGCCGAAGTCGGCGAGGCGGGGGGTGCCGTCGGGTGCGAGGAGGACGTTGGCGGGTTTGAGGTCGCGGTGGACGATGCCGAGCCGGTGGGCGCGGGTGAGGGCATCGGCGAGGTCGAGGCCGATCTCAATGGCCCGGGCAGGCGGCAACCGGCCCTGCAATTCGAGCAGTCCCTCCAGTGACCCGCCGCCGACATACTCCATGACCAGGTAATGCCGGCCCTGTTCCTCGCAGGCCGCGACCATGTGGACGATGTTGGGATGGTTGAGCTGGCGCAGCGCCTCGCCCTCGCGCAGGAAGCGTTCGAGGAGGCCGGGGTCGTGCGTCAGGGCGTTGGGGTTGAGGGCCTTGACCGCGACGGTTTCGCCGGTGTGCGTGTCGGTGGCGCGGTAGACCTCGCCCATCCCCCCGCGGCCGAGCAGGTCGCGGTCCGCGTCTTCGACCCGGTAGCGATTGGCAACCTGCAGACGCTTGCCCATGTCCCCTCCACACGCCGGGGCCAATCAGGTCAGGAAAGCAGTAACGGGAGATCGCGCTCGAACCGGCGCCAACACTCAGCGATGGACGGACCCTTCGCCCAACCCCGTCAGACGCTCGCGCACTCGCAGGATGAATTCGCCGGGGGCCAGCACCTGCACCGCCGGGTGGCCCGGCCGGAAATGCCTTAGATTGAAGCTGACCAGCCAGGGACAACCTTCACGCACCGCTGCAGCCAGGATGGGCAGGTCTTTCGGGTCGGCCAGTCCCTTGAGCGGCATCAGGTCGGCCGGCTCGGGATCGGCCACAATGCGCAGGCAGCGGCTCACGATCAGATGAAAGGCCGGCAGTGCTTGTGGCAGCTTCTCCGCCAGGTTGCGCTCCGCCTCGGTGATTACCTGCTGCGAAGCGATGGCCTCGATCAACGTGATTTCGGCCAGTCGCAGGATGACCAGGCTCGCGCCGTGCTCCCTGGGTGACACGGAACCGGCGAAGAGCACGTCTGCGTCGATGAAGACGCGCACCTTACTCGGGTTGACCGGCGGCATAGCGTTCGGCGTGATAGCGCTCGCGCTGCTCGCGAAGGCTGACCATGAGCTCCTCGACGCTCAGGCCCGCCTCCAGGCGCATCCGCTCGATCTCCCGCGCCAGCTCAGGCACCATGGGAGCCATGGGCGTGAGCACGAGGGTGCCATCGAAATCGACCAGGCGATAGGTGTCACCGGGCTCGATACCATACTTTTCCCGCAGCTCGGCCGGCAGGGTCAGCGTGCCGCGCTGGCGTACCTGGACAGTTGCTTCCATTTGAATACTCTTTGTCTGCATTTCATCGTTGGCAGATTTTCTGAAATACAGTATACACCCGCTAGACGTTCATGACAATACCGGACTTCGTTGAGATCGCTCGCGCTTCTCAGGCTCACCTGAGCTCTAAATCGAAGCCGAGGTCCCCCTACTTCAGCACTGCCTCCAACGTCCGCGTCGTGGCCACCAACCGTTCGGACAGCAGGCGCGCGACCAACCGGTGGAAGCTGGCGGCAAGCACAGGATCCTCCTGCTCCATCAGGGCCAGCCCCTGCTGCGTAAGGCAATACGCGATGCCCGGCGAATCCGCGACCACCGATGCGCTGCACTTCGTGCCGAGATACATGCCCGGCTCGCCCACCGCTGTGCCCAGCCCTAGCGTCTGCAGGCGCACGCACTCGCCGTTGTCCAGCTCCAGGCGCACCGAGACCGTACCCCGTTCGATGAAATACAGCTTGTCCGCTTCGTCGCCCTGCACAACCAGGCGATCGTCCTGCTCGAAATCGACGCGTTCCAGGTAATTCAGCAGCCGGATGGTCTGCTTCTTCTCGAACCCACTGTCGGCCAACTGGGCGCTGAGGGTGATGGGCACGTGAATGAAGGTGATGCCTTCGCTGTCCAGAAGCTGGTCTTCGCACCACTCCAGGCCGCGGTCGAGGTCCGGGAATATGCGCACCCCGCCAGCGCCGTCCGTGATGCCATCGAGGCTGAACCGCCGCTGCATGGCCGCGGTCAGGTGCGTCAGCACCAGGGTGCAGTTGCGGGCGCTCGCCGCCTGCCTGCCCTTGACGAAGCTGAGGACGCCGGACGAGTCCAGGCCGGTGACCCGCTGGAAGTCGAGGATCATGTACCGCACGCCCGGTAGATCCTTGTCGGTGAGGCGCGCCTGGATCTTGTCCAGAACCGCTGTGGCCGTGCCGAAGAAGATGAACCCCTGAAGCTCGAGGATGAAGATGCGCTTTCCCAGGTCATCCGCGAGCACCTGCCGGTGATAGGCGCAGCGCTCGACGTTGCTCCGGCGCTGCGAACCGGACAGGGCCAGGCGGACCGCGCCCATCCGGCTGTAATCGAGCACGAAGAGGACCACCATGACCAGCAGCCCCACCGCGACGCCGACCAGGAGGCCGGCAAGGGCGATGACGGCCAGGATCAGCACGACGACTGCGTAGTCGATGCGCGACAGCCGCTTCCAGCCACGCACGAGCCATTCGACGAGAAAGTCCAGCCCCAGGAAGAACAGGAGGCCGCCGAGCATGGCCTTGGGCAGGTAGGCTAGCAGGCTCGATCCGGCAAGGAGAACGGCCGCGCACACAGCGGCGGCGACCAGTCCTGGCAGGCGGCCGCGTGCGCCCATGCGATTTGCCAGGGTGGTCAGGCTGAGTGCCTGGTAGCCGACGAGCCCGCCGGCCAGGCCTGACGCGATGCCGGCGAGGCCCGCGGCCTTGAGCTCATGGTTCAGGTCGATATCCCGGCCGACGACCAACTCGAGGGCGGAGGCATAGAGCAGCAGGTTGACCACGCTGAGCACCGCGACGATCGCGATGTTGCCGGCC
Source organism: uncultured Anaerolineales bacterium (assembly GCA_964387985.1). GTDB lineage: Bacteria > Chloroflexota > Anaerolineae > CG2-30-64-16 > CG2-30-64-16 > JALOOB01. Next base: position 7,663 of record CAYLZG010000103.1, read on the forward strand.
TGCGCCACGATGGCCGGCCAATCGACGGCCAGCAACTGCCTCGCCGCAAGGGGATGTGAGATGGTTCCCTGGCCCATGGCGCCCAGCAGCAGGCCCTGCCGGGTGGCCGCCTCGAGCGAGATCCCGCTGGTCCCGAGGGTGAGGTAGAAGAGCGCCAGCGATCCTGCCAGCAGTGCGGGCAAGGCCCAAAAATGACGAATGCGCCGGAGGCCGAAGAAGAGCAACAGGGCGATGGCCAGACCGGGTGCCCAGAGGATGAGCTGTTGCGGCTCCAGCAAGGCCGGGACGTTGCGCCAGGTCAGGGCGTAATCGGACATGGCTCCGAACGAACCGGCCACCAGTAGCCAGCCGGTGCCGGCCAGGAAGCCGCCGATGACCGGGTATGGCATA
>CAYLZG010000103.1:8119-15997 GCA_964387985.1 uncultured Anaerolineales bacterium
CCCAGCTTGAAATGGCCGAGAGCCAGGCACGTGAAGCCCGACACCGTGGTTGCGATGGCAAGCGCGACGAGCACGGTTGCCAGCAATGTCTCGGGCTGGCCGGCAGAGAGCGCGGTTGCGATGCCGGCCGCCATCGCTGCCAACACAACCGCCGGACTATCCTGGACGCTCGCTATCACTGCGGGGATGCGACTGGCCAGCGAGATGCCGGCCAGCAGGATCATCGCAGAGACCAGCGCGATGCCGACGCCGTAGGGGAGGAAGGCGGCCAGCGGGCCGGAGAAGATCAGGGTGCCGAGCGACAGGGCCGCAATGACTTCGGTCGTGCCAACCAGGATCCCGGCGACCACGCCGGAGAGCAAACTTCTGGACCACAGGCTCCCTTGGGGCGGGAGCATGGGCCGCACGGTCGCCGTTCGTGGCATCTGTCATCTCCCCGTGGCTTGGCCAATAGCAAGGGAAGCCGGCACGAGATTCAGGCACCTGCCATTTTAGCAAGGTGTACGGTTCCGGTCAAACCATATTTCTTGTCCGTGATGGGGAATGTGTCGATGCTTGCCCTGCGGGGGAGGGCGCCGCGATCGATTGTGCAGGGCGATCCGTGCAGCCTATTCGCCCGCGAACCACTGGGCCATTTGATCGAAGAAGCGCTCGGCCGGCTCCCCTTCGAGGATGATCAAATCCGCGCCGGCTGACTCCAGCGCTGCACGATGTGGCGGCTCGACTCTCATCACTGCACACTGCGCCTGAGGCCGTTGGTACGACACTTCATCGATGAGACATAGCACCTCATCCAGCGGAAGGCTGCCGTCGATCAGCACCAGGTCCGGCTGGATGGTGGCCATTATCCCGCGTGCATTGTCACAATCTACCGCGTCGATCGTGTCCGCGGCTGCCAGAGCGATCAGCATCGCCCGCAAGCTGTCGCGACGCAGAAGATCATCCGCTACGACCAGTGCCAGCATCATTACCCCCCGAACCCTATGATGCACCCAAATCGCCGAAAACGCATCGGTCAAATGACAGAACTGGGATGATCGAAGTTGTGCGTCATACCTATTGACCACACACAACGCTGATAGGTCCGATTCACCTGACAGAAATGGTGCAAACAGGTGTATAGTATTCATACATCACAACAGGGAGGAAACGGCCATGCGATCGGTGAAAGTCACTTCAGTCCTGGTGTGTGTGATGGTCCTGCTGCTTGCGGCTGCGCCCGTGTTGGCACAGGACCGAGATCTCGGCCGGGAGACCCTGCCGCCCAACGATGGCTGGGCAGCAGAAGGGGCCGGCACGACCGGCGGCGCGGCTGCGGCGCCGGACCATGTGTACATCGTGACCAACCGGAGTGAGTTGGTCGCCGCGCTCGACAGTCAGTCTGCAGACCCCAAGATCATTTACGTATCCGGCACCATCGACGCAAACGTGGACGACAACAACGTTCCTCTGACCTGCGAGGATTACTATCGCGACGGCTACAGTCTGGAGGCATTTCTGGCAGCATACGACCCGGCTGTGTGGGGTATGGAGGAGGCGCCATATGGGCCGTTGGAGGATGCGCGCCTGGTCTCGCGCAATGTCCAGCAGGCCCGCGTGCGGATTCGCGTCGGCTCCAATACCACCATCGCCGGTCTCGGCAATGATGCGGTGATCCAGGGTGCGTGGCTCGATCTGCGGGGCACGGCGACCGCCCCGCGCAGCAACATCATCATCCGCAACCTGACCTTCCGCGATACCTTCGACTGCTTCCCGGAGTGGGATCCGACCGATGGCGCGAACGGTTCGTGGAATGCACTGTATGACGCGATTTCGCTTCGGTACACCGACCACGTCTGGGTCGATCACAACACTTTCGAGGACGCGGCCACGATTGACAGCAGGGAGCCAACCTACTTCGGCGTGCATTATGAACGGCACGATGGCTTGCTCGACATCACCAACGCCTCTGACCTGGTGACAGTTTCCTGGAACCAGTTCCGGAACCACGACAAGGTCATGCTCATCGGGTCAAGCGACACTGCTTCTGCCGATCGGGGGAAGCTGCGCGTGACGCTGCATCACAACCTGTTCCTGAACCTCGGCCAGCGAACGCCGCGCGTCCGGTTCGGCAAGGTCCACGTCTACAACAACTACTACAATATCGACCACAGCCCCGCCTATGTATACAGTTGGGGCGTGGGCATCGAGTCCCAGATCTATGCTGAGAACAACTACTTCAAGTCCGGCGACATCACGCCCGACCGCTTCATCGGCGTCTACAAGGGCACGATGATCCATGCGGCGGGCACCTACGCGAACGGCCGCTCGCTGAACCGGCTGGTGGATGTGGTCGCCGCGTACAACGCCGCGTTCGACCCGGATCTTGCGCCTGAGGTCGAATGGACGCCGGTCCTGCACACCGGGATCGATCCCACCCACAGGGTGACGGGGCTGGTGATGTCCGGCTCGGGTCCGTTCAACTGGTAGGGCATTCACAAGCCGGCGGGGCCGCTGAGGCCTCGCCGGCGGAGAAGTCATGGCTATATCGGGCTGAGATCCGCTATAGGACATCTCCGTATGCGCCGCAGCCCCGTGCAGGTTGCGGAACTGGATCGGCTGCCTGCCAGCAATGAGCCGGCGCGCTTGCAACCTCGTTCCCACCCCCAGCGTATTGAATCATGTCAGCCATATGTCGGCTTAACCACCGCGCATGTGCGCGCCTCTGTGATACAATGTCAGCCATGGGAGGTGAATCGATGAAACGGCGCACCTACGTTTTCTTGTTATTTATCGTGCTGTTGCTGGCAGCCGCACCTGCTGCACTGGCACAGGAGAAGATTCTCTACTGGCAGCGCTACGATGTCGACCTCACCGTTCTGCAGAGCGGTGACTTTCGAGTTGTAGAGACCCAGGAACTGGTCTTCACCAGCGGCACGTTCCGTTTTGGACAGCGCGAGATCCTGATCAACCGCTTCAGCGATATCAACGATATCACGGTGGCTGAAGAGAACGGTCCCGAATATGAGTATTCGGACACGGACGCGCCGTACACCTATCGCTATTATCAGGACGGCTCGTACGTCAAGATCCGCTACAACTTTCCTGCCTCTACGGACACGCGGCGCACCATCGTCATCCGCTATACGATCGTAGGCGGGCTGCGCTATTACCCCGATGATGGGGTGGATCAGCTCTTCTGGAAGGCCATCCCGTCCGGCAACCCGTTCCCGACGCAGTCCTCGACGATCACCCTGCATGCGCCCGAGGGCGCGACCTTCACGAACTACGGGCTCTATGGCGCCGAGGGCGACGCGGCCTTCCAGCCCGGCCAGCGCGATGCGACCATCCGGGTGCGCGATCGGATTCCGGCCGGACAGGAGGTCGAGGTTGTCGCAGAGTGGCAGCACGGCGTGGTTGCGGGCGCTGCCCAGCCGTGGCAGCAGGCGCTCGATGATGCGGCCGCGCAGCAGGCGGAACAGGATGCCTTCAGGCAGCGGTGGGGACCCGTCTTTGACACCGGCTTCCTGGCGCTCGGCGGCCTGCTGGCGCTCGGCGGCCCGCTCCTGCTGTACCTGTGGTGGTATCGCCGCGGCCGCGACGTGCCGGTGGGCCTGGTCGCCGACTACCTGCCCGAGCCGCCTTCGGACCTGCCTGCGGGCATGGTCGGCACACTGATCGACGAGCGCGCGGATCTGCAGGACGTGATCGCTACGCTGCTCGACCTGGCGAAGCGCGGCGTGCTGGAGATCCAGGAGACGCAGGAGCCGGGGTTCCTGGGGATCGGCACCAAGACGGATTTCACCTACCGGCTGAAACAGCACAACCTTACTCTCCGCCCGTATGAGCAGCTTTTCATCACGAAATTCTTCGGGCGCAAAGACGAGGTGCAGCTGTCGGACCTGAAGAACAAGTTCCACAGCGCCCTACCCGAGCTTCGCAGCGCGCTTTACACCGAGGTGGTCAGCGATGGCTTCTTCAAGAGGAGCCCGGATCTCGTCCGTTCGCAGACCGGCTGTCTCGGCACCGCGGTCCTGATCGCAGGAGGGGGCAGCCTGTTCGTCCTCTCTGCGATGGCCAGCCAGTTCTCGTCCTTTGCCTTCTGCATCCCGCTGGGCATCGGCGTGATCGGCATCGGCATAGTCATCCTGGCGCGCTACATGCCGAAGCGCACCGAGGTGGGCGCGGATGCTTACGCGCGCTGGAGTGCGTTCAAGCGCTATCTCCAGAACCTGGAGAAGTACACGAACGTGGAGGAGGCCGGCCAGATCTTCGGCGATTACCTGCCCTATGCCGTGGCATTCGGGCTGGAGGACAGCTGGATCCGCAAGTTCCGCAACGTCGAGGCGCCCCCGCCCACCTGGTGGATCCCGTGGGGCTACCCGCGGCCGTACTACGGCTCGGGCCCGACCATGAGCGACGCCCCTGGCGGCGCGGGTGGCGGCGGAATGCCTGTGGGCCTGCCTGGCGGCGGCTTCCCGAGCGAGGGTGGCGCGCGGCCCACGTTGAGCGATGCGTCGCGCGGCATGGGCCAGTCGCTCGCCGGCATGAGCGCGGGACTGGGCACGATGCTCTCGCAGGCAGCCACCACGTTGACCAGCGTGCCGGCCTCCAGTGGCAGCCGGGGCTGGTCGGGCGGCGGCGGCTCCCGCGGGTTCGGTGGTGGCGGCTTCTCCGGCGGCGGTGGTTTCTCCGGCGGCGGAGGCGGCGGCGGTGGGAGCAGCTTCGGATAAGTGGCACAGGTGACATTTCAAGGAGGGTTATATGCCGGGTCAAGGTCGGACCATGGGGATCATCCTGATCATCGTGGCGTTGGTTGCGCTGATCGTGGCGGCCGCACTGTTGCTCACCCAGGTGGCCAGCGGGGAGACGACCGCCAGCGGCGCGGTCTTGGGCCTCCTGATTGCCCTGATCGTATTCGTCCTGCCGCTTGGCGGGGGCGGGTTCTATCTGCTCACCCGTGGCAAGCAGGAAGTGGCTGAGTTCGCCGAGGTGGCGAAGCAGAAGAAGATCCTGAACATGGTGCTTGCCCAGGGCAAGGTTACGCTTTCCGATGTGGCAGTCCAACTGAACACGCCGGTCGAGCAGGTCGAAGACATGGTGCGCGACCTGGTGGGCAAGAACTTGTTCAGCGGCGCCATCAATTGGAACGACGGTGTGCTATACTCCAAGCAGGCTTCCAAGATGAAGGCGGACCAGAAGTGCCCGAACTGCGGCGGCCAGCTCACCCTGGCCGGCAAGGATGTGATCGAGTGTCCGTTCTGCGGCTCAACTGTTTTTCTGACAAGCTGACATAAATGGAGGGATTAGGTATGGATCCAGTACAAAGTGCTAAGGACCAGATGGGCGGCATCGAGAGCTTCTTCGCGAAGCTCCCGGGCATCAAGGGGTATCGTGAGAAGGAAATTCGCCGCGACGCGGACAAGCAAGTGCGCGACAACCTGGCTCGCCGCCTGGAGAGCCGCCGGCGCAAGCTGACCGCGCTGCAGAGCGACCTGCTGGAATCGGGCGGCCTGATGTGGATGGACGACGTCGAGCGCGTCGTCGGCCGCCTGCAGCTCTTCATCGACCGCATCAAGACCGCGTCGTACGGCTATGCACCGCTGTGGGGCATCAACAAGGTGAAGGAAGATGACCTGGACCGGCTGGTAGCGTTCGATCAGGATCTGTACGCGCAATTGGGCCCGCTGGACGAAGCAATCGGCAAGCTGGAGCAGGCCGTCCAGGCCAACGAAGGCATCAAGGAAGCGCTGCGCAGCACCGGCGACCTTCTTGCCGGGTTCAACGAGACATTCAACCGCCGCGCCGAAGTCATCCAGAACGCATCTTAACCCGATCCATAGGGGCGTAGCCATGCTACGCCCCACTATATCCGCCAGGAGGCAATCGCATGGTCCGAATTTTCGATATCGTAGAGGCGCCCGATCAGGGCCTTAATCAGATGGTCTACCGCGTGCCGTCCACCGGCAGCGGCGACTTCCGCATCGGCTCGCAGGTCGTGGTGCGCGAGAGCCAGGCCGCGGTGTTCTTCCGCGACGGGAAGGCGTTGGACGTGTTCGGCCCCGGCCGGCACACCATCACGACTGCCAACATCCCCCTGCTGGTAAACATCATCGGCCTGGCCTTCAGCGGCAGGACGCCCTTCAAGGCCGAGGTCTACTTCGTCAACATGCGCGACTTCATCGACATGAAGTGGGGCACGCCCGAGCCGATCACCCTGCGTGACAAGGAGCTCGGCATGGCCCGGCTGCGCGCCAATGGCCGTTACTCCATGGCCGTGGCAGAGCCGCAGATGTTTGTGGCGAAGATCGTCGGCACGCAGGGGCTTTACACGACGAACCAGATCGAGGATTACCTGCGCGGCATCATCATCAGCCGGCTGACGGACATCCTGGGCGAGCTGGGCGTGAGCCTGTTCGACATTCCTGCAATGTTCGACGAATTGAGCGCGGCCATCAGGGCGAAGGTGGCCGATGACTTTGCTCAGCTCGGCATCCAGCTCAAGCAGATGTTCCTGGGCAGCGTCAGCCCGACCGAAGAGACCCAGAAGGCCATCGACGATCGTGCGGCCATGGGCGCCATCGGCGACATGCAGAAGTATCTCCAGTACCAGGCGGCCAAGTCGATGCGCGATGCATCGGGCCAGGGCGGTGGCGGCGAGGCCGGCAGCGCAGCGGGCACCGGTGTCGGGCTGGGCGCAGGCTTCGGCCTCGGCGCAGGCATGGCCGGCATGATCGGCAGGCGATGACCGGCGCATTCCAGGGCGGCGGCGGCCAGGCGCAGGCCGGCGGCCAGGTTCCCGCAGGCGGTGGTCCCGGCGGCGGGCCCGCGCCCGAGGTGATGACGCTTGAGGAGGCGGCCGCTTACCTCAAGGTCGCAGCATCTGACGTGGAGGAGCTCATCGGCTCCGGCCAGGTCAAGGCGAAGAAGATCGGCTCGGCGTACCGCATCAGCAAGAAGGCGCTGGACGCGTTCCTGTCCGAGTAGTCGAGGCGACCGGATCGACAGTCAACCGAAACGGGGCGGACTGCGGCTGTGAAGGCGGGTTCGCCCTGTTTTGATTTCATTCAAAGGGCGCCGGGAAGCCACCATGACACTGGACGAGTTCTTCGCGGGACAGGAGGCGGCGCGCGATATCTTCGAAGCCGTGGCTGAGGCAGTTGCGACCGCCGGCCCTGCAGAGATCCGCGTCACCAAGAGCCAGGTGGCGTTCCGCCGGCGCACCGGATTTGCATACACCTGGATGCCGGCCATGTATCTTCGCAGGGGCGATGTGCCGCTGGTGTTGACCGTTGCATTGCGCCGGCGGGATAGCTCGCCGCGCTGGAAGCAGATCGTGGAGCCGGTCCCCGGCCGCTTCACGCATCACCTGGAGCTGCGGTCGGCCGCGGAGGTCGGCGATGAGGTTCGGCGTTGGCTCGAGGAAGCATGGGAGGCCGCGGCGTAGCGGCGCAACTCGGTAGCGGCGCAAGGAGGAGACACTTAGCATGAGCGAAAACAGGCGCATCCGTAAGGTCATCACGGCCCGGCCCACGACCGAAGGGGCCGGCGTCCACCTGAACCGCGTGATCGGCTTTGGCGATCCGGAGCTGACGGATCCTTTCCTGCTGTTGGATGACTTTCGGTCCGACACGCCGGAGCATTATCGCAAGGGCTTCCCCTGGCACCCCCACCGCGGCATCGAGACGATCACCTATGTGTTGGCCGGAGAGGTCGAGCACGGCGACAGCACGGGCAACTCGGGCGTGATCTCCGCGGGCGACGTGCAGTGGATGACCGCGGGAAGCGGCATCATGCACCAGGAGATGCCCGCGGGCGATCCCCAGGGCCGCATGTACGGCTTTCAGCTCTGGGCGAACCTGCCCGCCTCGCACAAGATGATGGACCCGCGCTACCAGG
>CAYLZG010000104.1:0-9326 GCA_964387985.1 uncultured Anaerolineales bacterium
CGTTGACGATGCTGTTGGCAAACACTGCGGGCTGAAGTGCTGAGACTGCCGGTCTGTCTCTGCTTCTTTCCAGGCAAGAATCGTGTATGATTTCCGTATTCAAAGGCTTGCTTGGAGGTAGCAGATGTCGCTGCAGACTCAGTCCTTTCCGCCCATACCGGCAGATACGGTGCGGGTTGCCAAGGCCGCCTTTCGGCGCAAAGGCAACATTTACCTGACCATCGGTGACCACATCGGCACGCTGTTTGACGAGGTGGATTTTAGCGCCTTGTACGCTGCAGATGGTGCGCCGGCCCTTTCGCCAAACTTGTTGGCGTTGGTGCTGGTCTTTGCCTTCATTGAAGATCTGTCCGACCGCGAAGCGGCCGAGGCCGTGCTCTCGCGTATCGACTGGAAGTATGCTTTGCATCTGTCGCTCACCGATCCAGGTTTTGATCACTCAGTGCTGCATGATTTCCGGCAGCGTTTGCTGCGGCACGCCGCTGCCCCGCAGTTGTTTGACGTCGTTCTGATGCGCTTGGCCGCGTTAGGACTCGTCCGCCCTGGCGGTCGACAGCGCACCGATGGCAGTTACGTCCTGGCCGCCACCCACCACCTCAACCGCCTGGAGTTGGTGCGCGAAACCATGGTCTCTGCACTCGAAGCCCTGGCGGTGGCTGACCCGGCCTGGCTGCGGGCGGTCGCCCAGCCGCATTGGTACGAGCGCTACCGCGAGGAATGGGCCAGCGCCCGCCTCCCGAAAAGCCCAGCTAAGCGCGATGCGCTGGCCCTGGCGATTGGCGCTGATGGTTGTTACCTGCTGACGACCCTGGCGCAACCCGCGGCGCCCCGGCACGCCAACGAACTGGCCGAGGTGCAGGTGTTGCGCCAGGTTTGGGCGCAGCAGTTCGAATGTCAAGACGCTCAGGTGCACTGGCGGGCGCCGGAAAAGAGCCCGCCCGGGATGCAGTTGATCGTGACGCCCCATGATCCGGAAGCGCGACCCGGCCAGCATGGCGAACGCGTTTGGCACGGCTATGCCGTGCACTGGACCGAAAGCTGTGACGCCGACCGGCCGCACCTGATCACCGATGTGCAGGCCGTGCCCGCCCCGACGCCCGATGTCAAGGTGCTGCCCGAGATCCACGCCCGACTAGCCGAGCGTCAGCTCTTGCCGGCCGAACACATCGTCGACCAAGGCTACATGGCGGGCCACAGCCTGGTGCAGAGCCGTGACCGCTATGGCATCAATTTGATCGGCCGCCTGCCGGCCGACAGCAGCTGGCAGGCCCGCCAAGCGGACGGTGTGACCCTTGAGCAGTTCCAGATCGACTGGGTCCGCCAGCAAGTCACCTGTCCGCAAGGGCACCGGGCCCGCATGTCGCCGGTCCGCCGTAACGAACTTGGCCAATCGGTCGTCGATGTCAAGTTCAGTCGGACCAGTTGTACGGCTTGTCCCGTGCGCCAACGTTGTACCCAGAGCGCTGCGCGTGGGCGGACGCTCAAAATCAGCATCTACCACGATGCCATTCTGGCCGTTCGGCAGCGTCAGCACACGGCGCAGTTTGCGCAGACCTATGCCAGCCGGGCCGGGATCGAAGGCACCATCTCGCAAGCCGCGCTAACCCACGGCGCACGGCGCACGCGCTATATCGGCCTAGCCAAGACGCAAGTCCAAACCTTGCTCACGGCCATTGCCCTAAACTTGAAGCGCGCCGCTCTATGGCTGATGGGACGGCCGCATGCCGCCACCCGGCCAGCGCGCCTGGGCTGTCTGCAACCCATGCAGTTGGCCGTTTAGTGTTTGCCAACAGCATCGTTGACGCCCAGGCGGTCTGGCTGGACGGGTCCACCTGCCCGTTGCCCGGATGATTTCTGAACCTTCATGATCGCCAGGCGGCGACGACTACCCCTGCGCGACCTTGCGCACGGCGACTTCGCCCGCGCATTCGGGGAAGCGCGGGTGAATGCCGGCGTAGAAATCCCGGATGACCTCGAAATCGGCCTCGATGTCGCCGGTGGGCACCAGGCTGGGCCCCCAACCAACCACCCGCCGCTCGTAGTCGGCGAATGCGAAGATGACCGGGACGTTGGCCAGGCGCGCGATGTGGTAGAAGCCGGTCTTCCAGTGATCGGTGAAGCGCCGCGTGCCTTCCGGCAGGATGGCCAGCCGGAAGGTGTGGCTGGCCGCGAAGGTCTCGACCATGCGCGCCACCCAGTTGGTGCGTGAGCGGCGGTTGACCGGCAGGCCGCCGAGGCCGCGGAGGATGGGGCCCGCAGGCCAGAAGAAGAGCGTGTCTTTGGCAGCCCAGCGAATCTGCAGGCCCGACGCCAGCAGGGCCAGCATCCCCACGAAGAAGTCCATCCCCGAAGTATGGTGAGCGCCGATGATGACGCACCGGTCGGGCAGCGCGGGTAGTTCGAACCGCCAGCCTGCAAGCCGCGCCACCGCGCATGCAAGCCGCTGCACCCGCGTCAGTCGCCCCGAGCAGGGCGCCTCACGATAACCTGCGCCTTGTTCCGCTGCCAGTTGTGATGCCATCCGCGAATACGGGATCTCCTCAGGATCAGCATGCCTGGCCGCAGAGGAGTTGCTCGCGGCAAGGTCGCGAAATCATACCACACATTCCCCGAAGTTCTCCTCCTGGCGCGTCTCGCGGAGTTGGCAAGACGGCCGATCCGGGATAAGATAGGGGTGCTTTCCAGGGTCCTCCTCCCTTTCCTTCATCAGGAGAACGCGGGTGTGGCAAAAACTACGACGGGCTGACGCAGGCTTCTGGGGCGTGCTGGCCGTGGCATTCGGGGCGGTCTGCCTCGTTCTCTTCGCGATCTTCCTCTCGGCATCGAGGTACCGTCTGTGGGAAGTGCCCGTCTCCGCCTGGTATGTCTTCATCCTCTGCGGCCTGATTCTCGGCCTCAGCTGGCTGGCGGCTCACTACCGCCGGTTGTGGCGCAAGGCCGGCCGCGACCTGGTGCAGGCCAACCTGCAGCTGCCCGCGCAGCTTCTCCCGGCTGTCTGCGGCCATGCCAGGCTGCCAACGCCGGAATACGTGCCGCTGATCCAGGCGCTCTTTCGCCCGCCTCCCCAGATCACCTACATCCAGCTGGAACCCCTGGCGGGGGGGTATGGCGGCAGCAGCACCCTGGAGGCTCGCCTGCTGGACGCGGGGAGCGAGGAGCCTTTGTCCCAGCGGTTCGTCATCAAGCTCGGCAGGCGCGATACGATCGAGGGCGAGGCGGAAAACTACGAGCGCTTTGTCAGCACCGCGCTCGTCGGCCAGGAGGCGCTCCACCGGCAAGCCACCTGGGGTGACTACGCTGGGATCGCTTACAGATTCGTGAGCCTGGCGCCGGGCAGCACGATCATGACCTTCGGTGAATTCTACTCATCGGCGCAATCGGACAACGAAAGCATCGCCCTGGTCAGGCAGACCTGCGAGCGGCTCAGAGACGCCTGGTACAGCCGCGGCCGGACCGTGAAACGCGACCTGTTTGCGGAGTACAGCCTTCTGGCGGAAAAACAGGACCCCATCAAGCAGGCCGTCATGACCATCGTGGATCAAGACGATCCCTATTGCCGCACCAATCTGAGCCAGACGGAGCCACCCTGGCCGAACCGCCAGCCAGCTTTTTGCCGCCAGCCCGATTTCGGCTGGCATGACCCCCTGGCTTTTCTGCACCAGTGGCGCCAACAGCACCTGGCCCTCGACATTCACCGGGCCACCATCCACGGCGACCTCAACGCGCGCAACGTACTGATCGAGATCGGCAAAGACGGCCGGAGGCACCCCTGGTTCATCGACTTTTCGCACACGGGCAATGGGTTCTCGGCTGCACGGCGTCGCCAGGCGCCGGTGGGCAGCGTTGCCGCGGATCAGGAACAGGGCCACACGCTTCGCGATTTCTGTCGTCTGGAGGCGGACCTGAAGTTCATCGTGACCCGGTTAGAGAACCCGGCCGATCTGGAGCTGGGCCTTGGGCTGGAGGCCGCCCTGCTCCGCTATTCGAAAGACTGGAGGACATTCCCGGATGAGCCTCCGCCGGGCGATGCGTTTGCCGATCGACGCTTCAGGAAGGCCTGGCATGTCATTGCCGCGATCCGGCAGCAGGCCGCGCAGTATCTGGCCGATCCGGCCGACCCGCGGCCCTACTTGTTCGGGCTGCTCAACGCGACGCTGCCGGTCGTCTACTACCAGGCCGAGCAGTTCGACGGATTGCAATGCGAGCGCCAGCAGAAACGTTTCGCACTGCTGGCCGCAGGGATGCTCTGTTACCGGCTCACCCAATAAGCCGGAAGCCCACATCCCGCACGGTCTCTATCGACGAATAGCTGTCATCACCGGTGATGCGCCGCGCTGGGGGATCAAGCACGCCACGCAGTCGCTTGACGAGCTGCGACAGCGCCGCGTCGGTGACCCCCGCCTCTTCACCAGGATAAACGCGTCCGATCAGGACATCGCCGGACAGCAGTTGGCCGCGCGCTTCGCTGAGCGCGACCAGCAGCGCGAACAACTTGGGCGAGAGCGTGACGCGCGCCTCGCCGGCAGGGGCCTCGATCGATGCCTGGTTGGGGGGGACGGCCACGATCCGCACCGCACCGGAGCGGCTGGCGGTGGCCTCCCGCACCCAGCGCTCGAAAAGCGGCGAGAAGATGCGCGACCCGCCAGCACCGGCCGGCCGGGCCAGGATGCCATACCGCTCGAGCTCGGGCGGGATCGACACCAGCGGCGCCCGGTGCGCTGCATGTTCCAGCAGGGTTTGCTCGGCCGGGGCCAGGTCGGCCCATAGTTCTGCGCACAGGCTGCGCACCCTGGCCGACGCCAATAGCTGCTCGGCTATTTGTGCGGGCGGCAGGCCCAGATCGATCTGCCCATTCGCTGCCAGTTCGCAGGCGTTCTTGAGGAATCCCGGATGCCCGCCGGTGGACGCGATGAGGGCGTCGCGTCCGGCCGGCGGAAAGACCAGGTCCAACCGTGCTTCATCCCGGCCGATGGATGCCAGGGAGTCTGCACGATTCAAGGGGCCGGCAAAGCACGGATCGTCCAGGAGTTCGTTCAGCTCGAACAGGTGCTGGGGCGGCCGCCGGGTTACGAATACGTAGGAAAGGTTGGCACGGGGCCGAAGATTGCGCAGGTGCGCCAGGTAGTTGAAGAAACCCACGTCAGGATTGCGCGCGATCTCGTCGAAATAGTCGAAAACCACGGCCAGTCCGCAGCCCGGGTCCAGGCCCAGGAGACACTCCCGCCAGGCGTCGCGCGGATCGGTGGTGGCCTCGGGCGGTCGCATGCCCGACCGGCGCGCCTGCCCGAGCAGCCCGGCAAGCAGCCCGGCCTCGTCGCTGCTGCGCAGCCCGGCGCAGTCGACATGCAGGAAGGCATAGCTGCCGGCCTTGTCACCCAGATACCTGGCCGGAACCTCCGGATGGGAGACGATGAAACGGGCCACGTTCGACTTGCCCATCCCGGCAAGCCCTACGATCGCGATGCTGCGCAGCCGGCGCAGGGCGCGCAGAACCTGGCTGACCTCGGCTGCCCGGTAGCCTGCTGGGAAGTTGGCTTCTTTATAGAGGTAGGTCATGGTGCTCTCCCGGTGATGCGCGGATTATACCATGTCTGCCGGCATGATTTGGGTCGAAAGAGGCCTTTTAACAACGTTGTACCGGTTCTGTTGGAGATTGTTGGCTTTCCAATCGCCCGTTGTCAAGCAGGCCGGCCGGATACCGGCTATCCTGCGCATAACGGACTCACTCCCCACGAGGAGGATGGACATGAACCGACCGACTCTCATCCGCTGGCTCACCATCGTCATCCTGCTGCTCTTCCCCGCCGTATGCAGCCGTCCGGCGCAGGCTGAGGAAAGGTCGCCCGGCACGCAGCTCCCCGCGATTCCGCCTGCCATGCCTCAGAACTGGCTTCACTTCGGCTACGACGATGCCTATACGGCCCACAACACCGCAGAGAACATCCTGAGCCGTTCCAATGTTGCGAAGCTGGAACGCAGATGGGGGATCGGCTGCGACGACATGTACTTCAGCGTCATCTCCCGCTCGCCCGCAATCTACAATGGCACGCTGTTTACGTCCGGAGCGGGCAGCCAGCTGACGGCCTTCAATGCCTCCAGCGGACAGAAGCTGTGGCAATTCGGCGAGAGCCTCCTGGGCTGGGCGCCGCAGCCGGTGGTTTCAGAGGACGGCGTTGTCTTCTATCTGAGCGGGACGACGGGCATCTACGACCTGTATGCCGTGGACAGCCGCAACGGGGCCGAGCTGTGGCAGGCGCCGTTGTCCTTCGAAATAGGCTACAACGAAGAAGCCCTGGTCACGATTGACGAAGCCGGGGGACTGGTCTACATCGTGGAGAAGCCATTCATAGGCGATGGCAAGCTCTATGCACTCGACAAAGTGACCGGCGAGATCGTCTGGTACAAGAGCAAGGCCACCGATGACGTGGGGTTCATGGGCGACTACCCACTTCTCGACGGCGGCAAGATCTATGTCCCGGCCGATGCGCCCAAATCAGGCTACCCCAACTACGCCGATCACATGCTGAGAATCGACACCGCCACGCATACGATCGAGCGCCAGTACCAGCGGCCGGAGCCGGAGAATTACTACGACATAACGCAATACGTCCTGTGCAACGATCGCCTGGTCGCCACCTTCGACTATGACTATGAGCCGGTCAAACAACTGGTTGCCTATGACCCGGCCAGCCCGGCGATTTCCTGGCAGAAGCCGATCTCCGAGACCACGGGCACCATCGCCTGCAACACAACGCTCGGGCGGATCTATGTGCCGACCGATCCTTACCTGATCGCATTCGACGTGAAGACCGGTGACGAGGTCTGGCGCTACACGGGCCTTGGAGAGATCTACAATCCCTCCATTGCCAACGGCATCATCTACTTCCTCTCCGGCACCAATATGTACGCCATCGATGAGGAAACCAGGCAGCAGCTGTTCCGTTACCCGCTCGGCTACACGGCGCAGACGACCTCCCAGGTCGCCATTGCGAACGGCATGGCCTTCTTCTCGGGCAACGGCGGCACGTGCGATCTCTACGCCCTGGGACTGCCTGGCCCAAAGACCTACATACCATTCGTCGTGAGGTGATGAAATGGAACTCACAGGTAGAACATGTTCTATCGAGCCGTTCGCGGTCGGGCAGGCGCTGGTCAAGGCCGGGTTCGACATCGGCCCCCTGGTGAATGTCTTCCACGAGGAACTCTACAAGCAGTTGTCGAAGCGCGGCCTGGTGATCGCCGGCGCACCCGGCAACCCGGGAGGAGACGACTTCACCATCGAAGGCCAGTTCGTGCGCATCGACGCAGGCAACCGTGCAGCCCGCTACTTTCTGACATTCATGGCGGGAGCTGCCACGCTCGAAGTGGAAGGCCGGCTGTATCATGGGGAGTTTCCCGTCATGCACTTGCACGCCAGGGGCAGCCAGAGCATGGGGGTTCTTGGCGGCAGCTCTGAACGGATGCTGAAGACCTGCGCTGCAGGTGCAGCCAACCAGCTAGCCAGCCAGGTCCTTGAGGCGTTGTCGGAACGCTAGGAGGATGTCCATGTCTCAGCCAGCCCCCGCCGCGCGAGCCCGCTCGCACCTGCAATGGCAGGCCTATCTCGAAGACCAGGCCGGCCAGGGAAAATCACGGGCCGATTTGCTGGACGAGCTGGCGGCTGCCGGCGTGGCGCCTGCTGAGGCCCAGGCGCTCCTGTCCGGCGCGATCAGCCAGAACCGGAAGCGCATCAACACCATTGCCGGCGGCAGCCTGTTGCTGCTCCTGTGCGGCTTGACTGTCACGTTCAGCACGTGGTATTCGGCCGCTGCCAGCTCGAGCGGCGGCACGGTCTACCTGTTCGTTGGCGCAGTCGTCTGCGGCCTCACCGGCATCGTCTATGCTATCGTGAAGATGGTCAGGGCCCGCCGGTCCTGACGCCGGAGAAGAGCCGGCAAGGAGTGAGGTAAGATGAACCGAAAATCCGAAAACATCCTGCGTGCGCTGACGTTGAGTCTCGGCCTGGGCTGGCTGGCAGCCGTGATCATCATCGGGAGCAGCGGTGGCAATCCGTCGGCCCTGGCCGGCGTCGTCGTGGCCCTCCTCTTGCTCGGGGCCTACATCGGAGGCCCGATCACCGCAGCCTTGCTCTCACGACGGGTTGGCGCGGGGCATGGTATCCTGTGGCCTGTGCTTGCACTGCTTGCCCCGGTCATCACGCTGCCCATCATCGCGCTCTGGAAGATACGGCTGGTCACGGGTCCCAGCACGTCCCGGATGCAGCGGGCAGGGGACACGGCCGGGCTGCTGAAGGCGCTGCGGAACCAGCGGGTGGCCTATCTGCCCTCGAACGCGGCGTATGCCCTCGCCTCGATTGGCGGGGCGGAGACGGCCGGTGCACTCACCGCCTCGCTGCGTGACCCGCAGACCTTCGTGCGCGCTGCCGCGGCCGATGGCCTGGCCCAGATGGCAGCCAGGCCCGATCAGGCAGCTTTCTGCGCCCTGGCAGTCAAGCCGCTGCAGACCCTTCTGCAGGATCGGGATGCGGAGGTTGTTGCGGCGGCTCGCCGCGCGCTCAGGGGGATCGGCGAGCCGCGCGCGATGGCGGCCCTTGCAACGGGAGAGGAATCCCATGTTTGATGCTCACACACGCCGAATAAGCGCCCGTAAGCCGGACAGGCGATGGATCGCGATCCTGGCCATCCTGCTGGTCCTGGCCACGCTGCTCCAGGGCTGCGGCGCCATCATATCCCGGGCGACCCCGCGTCCCCCATCCTCAGGCGGCAGTGGGCAGGCCCCGGCAGCCGGCCAGTGGGCAGGGCAGCCCGCTGTGAGCTTCGCAGTGAGCGCGGAAGGTACGCTCCTTCACTTCAAGCTGACCGCGCCCTTCGGCGCGCTCAGCCAGGCGTGCACGATCCAAAGCGAGGAGATCAAGCTCGGGTCCAACCGCGAGTTCAGCATCGGTGCGCCGGAGGGCACGCCGGTCTATGTGACGGGCAGGTTCACCGGCGCTACGACCGCGAGCGGCACGTACAAGATCACTGCGTGCGGCCGCGGAGAGAATGTCACAGTCGTGATGAGCCCCGAGGAAAAGGAATGGGACGCAACCTGGCAGGGCGCGGAGCTCGTCGCCAGCGCGCCACAGATCACCGCAACCGCACCCTCGCCGGCCGGCGCAGCCGCGCAGACGACGGCACCCGCTGCGCCTTCTGCGGCGCCGCCTGCCGCGCAGCCCTCCGCGATGCCTTCGCCCACAGGGGCCAGCCCGGCAGCTACCCAGCCCCCGACCCCTGCGGTCGCCGCGGAGGCGAGCCCGGCGGCCAGCATCCGGGCAACGCTGGTGGCGC
>CAYLZG010000104.1:9336-15897 GCA_964387985.1 uncultured Anaerolineales bacterium
TCACGAGGGCAACGGCAGCCCCCTGGCCTGGGCCCCGGACGGCCAGACGCTCTACACCGGCGGCCACGCGCTCTTCATCCACAGCCTCGCATCGCAGAAAGAGCCTGAGGAAATCCGGGCCGAGTATGCGCAGGATCTCGCCTTCTCGCCCGACGGCAAGCTGCTGGCGTTGGGCGGCAGCGAGGCCGCTCAGTTGTGGGATGTGGCGAGCCGCGGCACGCTGGGCAAGCTGGAAGGCTCCGGTCGCACGGAGGCGGTCGCATTCGCTCCCGGTGGCGCCACGCTGGTCACCGCGACCGGCGGCGCACTCAAGGTTTGGGACGTTGGAACGGGCGACGAGCTCCGCACGATCCCGATCGGCGACTGGGTGGGGGCGATTGCGGTTTCGCCCGATGGGCACACGGTGGCCGCCGGCGATGGACGCGGCGAAATCCAGCTGTGGGATGCCACGGAAGGCAAGCAGTTGGGCGTGCTCACAGGCCACTCCAGCCGGGTGCAAAGCCTCGTCTTCTCGGCCGATGGCGGCTTTCTGGCCTCCGGCTCAGTGGATCAGACCGTCCGGCTGTGGGACGTGGCAGCCCGGCGCCAGGCCCGCGCGTTCATGGGACACACCGGGCAGGTGGACGGCGTCTCACTCTCCCCTGACGGCACGCTGCTGGCTTCGGCATCCTGGGATCTTACCGTCCGGCTGTGGGACACGGCGACCGGGGCCGAACTGCAGCGCCTGACCGGGCACACCAGCTGGATTCATGACGTTGCCTTCTCGCCCGACGGAACGCTGCTGGCTTCGGGTTCACCCGATGGGCTGCGCGTGTGGCGCATCGAGGCCGGCACAGCACCGCAGCCCAGTGCCGAGCTGCCCGGGATGGGGCCCGTGATCGCGGCCGCGGCCGTCTCGGAGTCGGCCATCACGCCCTCCCGGGTCGCAGACCTGCAGCGGTCGGAGCCGGCGAACGTCGACCGGGCCAAGCAGGTAGTCTGGTCGCCGGACGGCAAGCTGCTGGCCATTGGGACCTACCACATCTACATCCTCGACGCCGAGACCCTGAAACACCTCTACACGATCGAGAGCGTGCAGTGGACGAACGCCCTCGCCTTCTCGCCAGATGCCACGCTGCTGGCCGCGGCCTCTGACGAAGGCGTGACGCTGTGGGATAGCACGGGTTGGGGTGAAGTCCGTACGCTGGCCGGCAGCAAGAACACGCACAGCATCGCGTTCCGGAGTGACGGAAAGATCCTGGCCACAGGGACGGGCAGCACGGTCAAACTGTGGGACGTGGCCAGCGGCGAGGAGCTGCGTACTCTGCCCGGGCGCCGCAACGACGTTCAGGTCGTGGCCTTCTCGCCCGACGGCAAAACGCTGGCGTCCGGAAGCGGGGAGATCGTCCTGTTGGACGCCCTCGCGGGCACTGAGCTGCTGACCATCGAAAGCAATGTGGTGCGCAGCCTGGCCTTCTCGCCCGATGGCAAGTTCCTCGCCTCAGCCGCAACCAACGATCCGGTCGTCCGGCTGTGGGACCTGGCCACGGGCCGGCAGGTGGGCTTCTTCCCCGATCACAGCCTGCAAGTTTCATCGCTGGCCTTCTCATCCGACGGGCAGATCCTCGCGGTCGGTGCGGGCCTGGAGGTCAAATTGTGGGACGTGGCCAGCGGGCAGGAGCTGCGGTCGCTGGGAGGCTACAGCCAGCCGGTCAACAGCATTGCGTTCTCGCCCGATGGCAGCCGGCTGGCGACCGGCGGTGACGAGACGGCATGGGTGTGGGCAGTTCAGTAAGGAGGTGTTCTCATGAAGGAACCGGTCGCCAAACTCGGCAGTCATTCTGCCAGGCTCGGACGGACATTGTCCATCGGGGTGGCAATTCTGATGCTGCTGTTGAGCCAGAGTGTCTCTGGTCGAGCAGAGACGACCGCAGAAGGTTTCGGCCCGCTGCACCTGACCGCGCTTCTCCAGGAGCAGGATGCCTCGCCTGTGCCGGCAGGCAGGCCTCGATCCTTCGCCCTGGAAAGCTGGCAGTCTTACCCCCTTTTTGGCGGTGAAATTACGGCCACCGCCATGTCACCCGCTGACGCCCACACGGTCTATATCGGCACCCGCGACGCGGGCGTGTTCAAGACGATGGACGGCGGAGGCTCCTGGCAGCCGGCACGGAATGGCCTGACGTTCTTTCCCATTCGCTGCCTGGAGGTCGATCCGCTGCATCCAAATACGTTGTTCGCCGGTACCGACTATGACGGCATCTGGAAATCCACCGACGGCGGCGCCACCTGGGCCGATTCGAGCGCCGGCCTGGACGAAAGCCTGGTTGTCCTAAACATAGTGATTGACCCGCTCAACACGAACATCCTGTACGCCGGTCTTGGCGGAGGGATCGGCCTGAAAATCGGCAACATCTACAAATCGGTTGATGGTGGCGCCACCTGGATAATGAAAGACAACGGCATCCCTCGCTATCCCGAGACAACCCACACGGGCGGGGTATACTCCCTCGCGATTGACCCGACCCATCCCGCAGTGCTGTATGCCGGAACGATCTATGACGGCGCCTTCCGATCCACGAACAACGGCGAAGACTGGGTCGCCATCAACGATGATCTGCCGTTCCGCTCCGATTCAACCCTATACCGGGAAGGGGTCAATGCCCTTGCCACAGACCCCCACAATGACGACCGGTTGAGCGCAATCATCGGCGGGGAGTACTATGTCTTCAGTCAGGCTCGCTGGCTAAGGGTGAATCAGGGTAGCGATCATGCCAACACATCCATTGGCCCGTGCCACCTGTACTTTCACCCCAGCGATCCCGCGATCCTCTACAGCGCAGGTGGTGGCTTTCATAAGAGCACCGATGGCGGAGTGCACTGGCAGGACGCCTACGGGACGGTAGTGGGGACGATGGTCCCCGATATCGCCTATCATTCGTCAAGCCCAG
Source organism: uncultured Anaerolineales bacterium (assembly GCA_964387985.1). Classification (GTDB taxonomy): domain Bacteria; phylum Chloroflexota; class Anaerolineae; order CG2-30-64-16; family CG2-30-64-16; genus JALOOB01. The sequence goes on from CAYLZG010000104.1 coordinate 12,264, forward strand.
ACACCCTCTACGCTGCCACCACGCCACAGGCCGACCACGTAGGGGGAGTAGAGAAATCGAGCGATCGGGGGGAAACCTGGACCGAAGCCTCGCAGGGGATCACCGCTGTGGTTGTCCACAGTGTCGCGATCGACCCGCAAAACTCGCAGAACATTTATGCCGGGACCGATGATCAGGGGCACTTCTACCGCAGCCAGGATGGGGGCGCAACCTGGCAATATGCATGCGCCGACTCTACCTGGTGTTCGGGAATCAACGATATTGCCGTGGACCCAACAGATTCACAGAAGATCTATGTAGCAGCCTGGCCCAATTTTGAGCAGTCCACGGACCAGGGTGCTACTTTCACCCGGGTCACGGCAGTGGATTCCGCCTACCGTGTTGCCGTTGCGCCCCGTGCTTCGAGTCCGGTCTATGTGGCAGCCAGGTCCAACGGCATTTACAAGAGTCCCGATGACGGGCAAACCTGGAACCAGAAGAATCAGGGACTCCCGGCCCTCGAGAGTTGCGGTGGGCTATGTCCGGTCATTGCCGTGGCCATTGACCCCAGCCGGACCGAGACGGTATGGGCTGGGATGCAATTCGGTGGTGGTATTGCAAAGACGACCGATGGCGCCGAACACTGGCAGGTGATGGGTACATTCGGGAAATTTGGCGAAAAAGCGGTTGAGTCAATCGCCGTGCATCCCCTGGATAGTGACACGATTCTCGCAGGCGTCCTGGATGAAGGCCTCTACAAATCAACCGATGGCGGAAGCACCTGGCAGCTCAAGCTCACAGATGTCGCGCCGATGACGAAGATCGTCTTCGACCCACGCAGCCCTCGCTGGGTCTATGCCGCGACCGAGGGATTCGGTGTGTTGAGGTCGTTCGATGGTGGCGAGACCTGGCATGTCTACAGCACCGGGATTTTCTACCCCGTGATGTATTCGCTGGCCATCTCAAACGACGATCCGCCTCTGCTGGTTGCTGGCAGCTACAGCTCGGGGTTGTACTGGTCTCACCCCGTGGCTCCCAAACAGGTATTTCTCCCGGCGGCGATCAGGTGAGTGGCGCTGCCTGCAGGCGAGCACCTGCAGCCCGGGGTGAATCCGCTGCCCGGGGAATTGGGCCGGAGGCGCGGCCTGACGGGTTGCGCCCCGGCTCGATTAACCCTGCGTCATCCCGAGCTGCTCCGGGAAGCGCGCGCGCTTTCCGGTGATCACGAACAGCATGCGGCGGTCTTCGACCGGGCGCAGCCGGCCGGTCTTTGGGTTAGGCTTCAGGTTGACGTCCCACCAGCGGCCGATGAACCAGCTCAGCGAGAAGACCCGGTCCGTCCGGCAGAACTCCGGATAGGGATCGCGGAGGGTGATCAATTCGCGGCGCCGGTCGACGGAGATCACGACGCTGTAATGGCCGTAGTCGCCCTCCGAAAAATCCTCTTCCGCCTCGCTGTCCTCGAAGAACCCCTGCCACTCCACCCCCGCCGGGCAGCGGTGGCCGCACACCAACGCGGTCAGATCATCCGCGGTCGCATGGGTCTTGTACCAGAGGCGCACGCCCTCGCGCAGCCAGGCGACCGCGCGCGCCAGCTGGTCGACGCGCGTGCCATACTCTCCGATCGTCTTGGCCACGTCGGCCAGGTCGGTCAGGCGCTCCTGGCTCGCAACGACGCCATGCTGCGCAAGCAGCATCTGCAGCACTGCGGGACCGCAGTGATACTCAGAGATCTGGCAGATGCGCGGCAGGCTGGGCGGCTTACGGCAGCTGCGCGGGAGCGTAGATGCGGCGGGCATGTTTGCTCATCAGGCTGGCGAGCACTTTGGAAAACTTGATCCCGTGCATTTGCAGCACTTCGGTCATGGGCAGCCCCAGGCTGGGGCCAAACGCGGTGTTGGGGTTGGCATCGGTGAAGTAGGGCGTGCCTGTCGCGACATCGATTCGCACGTCGAACTTGGCGTAGTCGCGGCAGCGCAGCACCTCGAATGCGCGGCGGGTATACCCCGTCACGGCCTCCGTGATCGCGGGATCGGGCAGGATGTACTGGTAGCACTCCGGATCGTTGTAGCTCTCGAAGCTGGTGAACAGGTACTTGCGCTCCTCGGTCTCCTTGAAGACCTTTTCGGCGCAGAAGACGTGCACGCGCTCGCCGTCGTCGAACGCGACCGCCGTGATCTCCGGGCCTTCGATGAAGCGCTCCACGACGACCGGCATCTTGTACGCGCCGATCAGCATGTCGGCCTGCTGCTGGGCCGCTTCGTATGTCTCCTTGACGGCCGCATTGTCGATGCCAACGCTGCCGCCACCCTCGTTGAGCTTGACGATCAGGGGCAGGCCCAGGTCATCGCGGATGCGCGTGCCGCGGCGCGTGACGAACTGGAAGGGCGGCGTCGGGATGTCGTTCGCGTCGAGCACTTCCTTGACCAGGTTGCGGTCGTTGCCGACCACCAGGCCGCGCATGCCCGCGCCGGTGTAGGGCACGCCGGTCAGCTCCAGCGCGCCGGGGATCGAGGTCTGCAGCGCGTCGCTCCCGCGCAGTGTGTCGACCAGGTTCAGGACGAGGTCGGGCTGGTCGACCAGGAGCTTCGCCATGAAATAGCGGTCGGCTCGGTATGCCTTGGCCTTCACCCCCAGCTTCTTCAGCGCGACCACGACGTCCCGCGCGCGCTGCTCCACCTCCACCTCGGCCTCGTAGGCCTCCTGGGTGGGGAACCACGCGACCTTGACGTGCGAGTAGGCCACCGCGACCAGGCGCAGCTTCTTGAGCGCGGCCTTGTCCACCGCCAGGCGGTGTGAGGGCTTGTCCTGCTTCGGCTTAGGCGCCACTTCGACTGCCGTCAAGTCCGTTGTCACCACGTTCGTCCTCCACCCCTCTCCGGACGCCAGGCGCACACGCTGCGACGTGCTGCGACCTGTCCGCGTCTGGGGTGATCTTAACATAAGTCAAGGGCTTGCGCAACCGGTGTCAGGCGGCTCTATCATCGAAGAACTTCTGATATGTTACTCCATCAAGTTCTTCTTCATAATACCGAGGCATGATGTATCCCACCTGATAACCGGTGGCTTCATAAAAACGCCGGCCACGATCATTTGTGGTTGGGGTGTCGACATATACGCCGCGTGCATGACATTCGCGAGCATAATCCTCAGCACGCGCCACCAATGCAGAGGCAGCGCCGCTTCGCTGATACGCCGTATCGACAGCCAGGCCTTGAATCTGTGCGAGGCGATTCCATTCATGATACTCGACAAAAACGAAGCCTATTGTGAGCTCTTGCAGATTGGCCACGAAGACAGCCGAATTGCTGCTTTGGGAAAAGTGTATAGCTGCTTGCTCGAAAGCGATGATGTAGTGTTCATCCCAGCCGATGCTATTCAGGATGCATCGGATATGGACATGGTCGCCTGGTTGAAACGGCCGGATCTGGAGTTGTATGGCTTTATTTACCAAGAGTTAGTCTCCAATTGGCAGGTCCAAGTGGAAAACTCCGAAATCCTCCACTTGTAGCGAGGCGCTGCGGCAGCCACCTTGCGCCCCTGACTCGTCTCCGTTCCCCGGAGTCAGCACTATTGTACCACCAATCTTTGGACGGCCGGCGCTGTGGCTTGGCCAATTCAGCCGCCGCTCTGCCGGATGACGCTGAATCCGGCT